>JBGUEF010000147.1:0-8084 GCA_041821485.1 Deltaproteobacteria bacterium | reverse complement strand
ATCAGATGCCGGCGCCGGATCGCCAGGAGAAGCCGTCCGACACGCTGGAAGAACAGGGCAACTCCCGCGAGCAAGAGATCGCCGAGGCTCGCAACAAGGAGGGAAGCGACGCGCGCAAGGTCACCGAGGAGGAAGCCAGCCGCAAGCGACCCGACAAGGCCATCCAGGCCGACCCGATCAAAGCGGAGCGCGTGTCACGACAGGCGCCAGACGGAAAGCAATCGGATACGTCCGGTGACCGGGCCGGCGAGACTGCTGACGAGACCATCACGATCACCGACGCGGCGGGGACATTCAGCATCCGGCGCCCGAGCAACGCCGGGCAGGGCGGTGGCGAACGCGCGAAGGGGCGCGGCCCGGGTGGCACGATGGCCTGGTCTCAGTACGAGGCAGCCGTCGGTTCGGACAAGCTCGAAGAGGATCGCCGCGCCTACATCGCGGAGCGCAAGTCCTCGCAGCGTGGCATCGCGCGTGAGAAGACCTGGAAAGAGTTCCGCGCCGCGATCGAGAACTACGTGCCTGGCGTGAAGCCCGGGGCGACCACGGCACTCAACGCAGCGGCATCTCCATTCGCGACCTATATCGCAGCGGTTCATCGGCGAATCCACCAGGAGTTCGCGGATGGGTTCTTGCGGAGCCTGCCGATCGGCGGAAGTCCCTATCAAGACCCGACGCTCATGACAAAGCTCGAGATCGTTCTCAATCGCGATGGCTCCGTACATCGGATCGGGGTGGTGCGTTCGAGCGGTCTCTTGCCTTTCGATTTCGGCGCGTTCAACTCGGTGCTGCGTGGGCAGCCGTACGCACCGGCGCCTTCGTCGATTCTCAGCGGGGACGGGCGCGTGTATTTCCACTGGGGCTTCTATCGGAACCAGCGTCAATGCGGAACGTTCAACGCCGAACCGTACATCCTGCCGAACCCGAGGGGCACACCCGGGCGACCAGATGGGCTGACCGACGCGCCGGATTGGGAGACCGTCGTTCCCGCGGATGCACGGCCCACCTGGCGCACCCGCGAAGAGGAATCGAAGGAAGAGGACGAGCCCAAGCGGCCTCCCGAGAAGTCCCCGCCCGCGCAGCCGAAGGAGCAGGAAGAGGAGGCGCCTGAGGTGCCGCCTGCACCGCCCGGCTCCGGTCTGGGATGACCCCGGATACCGAGCTGACCGCCCGGGTCAAGGCAGAAGCCGAAGCGGTCGGCTTCGCGCGCGTGGGAGTCGCGCAGGCCAGGGCCCTCGACGAGGAGGGTGCGCGCCTCGACGCCTGGCTCGCCGCAGGACGTCATGGGCAGATGTCCTGGATGGCGACGACGGCATCGGTGCGGAAGGACCCGCGCGACCCGAACATGCTCGAGAACGCCAAGAGCGTCATCGTGATGGCGGCACCGTACGTTCGGCGTAACGGGTACGAGGGCCCGCCCCCTGCGCGTATCGCGAAGTACGCGGTCGGGCGCGACTACCACAACGTACTGACGAAGAAGGGCCGCAAGGTGGCGCGCGTTCTGCAGGAGGCGGGGTTCGTCGCTCGGGTTGCGGTGGATTCGAAACCGGTGTTCGAGCGTGCCTGGGCGGAGCGGGCGGGCGTCGGCTTCGTCGGAAAGAATTGTTGTCTGATCGTGCCGGGGGTCGGTTCCCATGCCTTCTTGGCTTGCGTGGTCACGACCGCGCCCCTCAGCCCGGACGAGCCGATGGGCCGACGTTGCGGGAGTTGCACGCTGTGTCTCGATGCCTGTCCCACTCGCGCATTCTCCGGGCCCCGAAGCCTCGATGCCCGGAAGTGCATCTCGTACCTGACCATCGAGCACCGCGGAGCGATTCCAGCCGAGCACCGGAAGGCGTTGGGACCGTGGGCCTTCGGCTGTGACGTTTGCCAAGACGTATGTCCGTACAACCAGACCTCGGGCGCAGCTGACCGTTCGCTCGATGCCTTCGAGCCAGGGGACCGATGGACCGGGGTCGACGCTGCGATGCTTCTTCAGATGACCGAGGACGGATTTCGCGCATGGGCAGAAGGCTCACCGGTCAAGCGCGCTCGACACGAAGGTTTGGGGCGCAACTTAGCGCTGGTATTGGGGAATCACGGGGAGGAGATTCACCTGCCGGTGCTGGACGATGCGCGGCGGAACCATCCCTCCGGGGTGGTGCGGGAGGCGGCGGACTGGGCCTGCATCGAGCTCAGGCGTCGTCTGGCCGCCGCAGAGTAGCCTCGAGCGCTTCGAGCAGCGGGCTGAGCCCCTCGCTGGTGGCCGAGCTGATTGCGAACACTTGGAAGCCTCGCGGCTCGAGCGCCTTGCGGACGTCCTCGTAGGCCTCGCGAGCCTCCGGTAGGTCGCATTTGCTCACGGTAACAATCATCGGTCGCTCCAGCAGTCCGGGGTCGAATCGCCCGAGCTCCGCGATCAGTGCGTCGAAGTCGGCGACCGGCTCTCGTTCGGGATCGGGGTCCACACTCAGCATGTGCAGGAGGACCTGCGTTCGCTCGACATGTTTGAGGAAGCGGAGGCCGAGCCCCGCGCCTTCGGACGCCCCCTCGATGATCCCCGGGATATCGGCGATGACGAACGTGCGATCGACACCGAGTGACACGACGCCGAGATTCGGGACCAGGGTGGTGAACGGGTAGTCCGCGACTTTGGGGCGCGCCCGCGAAACCGTTGCGATGAAGGTGCTCTTTCCGACGTTCGGAAAGCCGACGATGCCGATGTCGGCGAGAAGCTTGAGGACGAGCCGAATCTTCTTGTGCTGGCCAGGGGTGCCCGGCTGGGCGCGGCGAGGTGCGCGGTCGTGCGGTGTCGCGAATTTGATGTTGCCGCGGCCGCCGCGGCCGCCCTCGGCGACCACGAACTCGGCGCCGGACTCGTGGAGATCGGCGAGCAACGCGTTGCTCTCCTGATCGTAGACCTGGGTGCCCACCGGAACCTCAATCCGAACGTCCCCGCCCGCTTTGCCGAACTGGTCCTTGCCGCGGCCGTTTTCGCCGCGCTCGGCGCGAACGATCCTCCGGAAGCGAAGATCGAACAAGGTGGAGAATCGATCGTGCGCGACCAGGATCACGCTGCCTCCGCGACCGCCGTCGCCTCCAGAGGGACCTCCAAGCGGGACGAATTTCTCCCGCCGAAACGCGACCGCCCCGTTCCCACCGTCGCCCGCGGCGACCTCCAGCGTTACTTCATCGACGAAGTCCACGCTCGTCAGTACGTCGGCCTCTTCGTCGGAGCAACTGACTTGGTGCTCGAACAAATCGGCGGGAGGCGTACACTGCGCAAGTGCTGAGTGCTTCCGGCGACTCGGGCCCGGCGTCGCCAAACGCCAGGTTCATCCAAGCTTTGGCAGCCAAAAGCTTGGAAACAGTGCGATTAACCGAGGTGCTGAGCATCTCTCCGGAAGACGAGACGGCCCGCCAAGCGCTCGCAGAGCATTTGTCCAAGCTACGGCGGTCGGCCTCTGAGCTCGGGCTCGTGCATCTCGAAGGGGCCGTCGCGGAGGCTCTTTCCCGGCTCGAGCAGGACTCCTTTGGCCCGGCTTCGCTGGTGACCGTCAGGATGCTCGCGTGGCGGTACGAGACCCTGGCCGCCATGCCGAGCCAGTCCGGCACGCATCGGCTGGTGGGGGAGGGGCCGCCAGCCGCCACAGTGAGCCTCCGTGGGCGTCGCGTGCTGGTGGCCGAGGACGAAGCCGAGGTTCGCTGGTTCTACGTGGGGGTTCTTCGCGAAGCCGGCGCTCGCGTCATCGAGGCGGGCGACGGGGTTCACGCAGTCGAGCTGGCTCGCCACGACGTGCCCGATCTGGTCCTCGCGGACACGGCCATGCCGCGCCTCGACGGGCTCGGGCTCTGCGCCGCCCTTCGACGCGAGCCCGCGCTCGATGGCGTTCCGGTCGTCTTAGTGTCCAGGCGAGTTTCGGCACACGAGCTTCTCGATCGTGTCTGCCGCGCGCTCGAGCCCCTGACGCGCCTCGAGAAATTGCTGAAGGGTGATCGCGAGGCGAGTGGGGACCTGGAGGAGCTCGGGGTATCGGGCTTGCTGCGGGCCACTCGGCAGTTTCGTCGCAATGCGAGCATCGTCCTTCAGGATCCATGGAGCTTGTTCGACCTCGAGCTTCACGAAGGGCGTGTCGTGGGCGTGACCCGGACTGCGATCGATGGCGCGGTTACCCACGGTGCCGCGGCGTTTCCAGCGCTCGTCGGAATGAGCTCGGGGCGGTTCATCGTGGCGGAAAGCTCTGCGCCCCAAGGCGGGGAGGCACGGGAATCTCTGGACGCCTCGTTCGCCCATGCGACCCGCCACCTTGGTGTTCTGCTCAGTACGATGGCGGAGCATCCGGACTGCCGCGTCGAGGTCGATGAGGATGTGTTGGGCACCTACGTACGTCATTCTTCCATCGGGGTTCAGCGAATGATTGCGCGCCTCGTCGCGGGCGAGCCGCTTCAGGTCCTATGGGAATCGGGGGCCGGCTCCCGAGATGTGGTCAATGCGGTACTGGTGACGCTCGCTCGCCAGGGGGCAATCCAGGACGTCAGGGTCCCTCCGCTCGCGTCCGACGGGAGACCAGCCGCCGAGCTCTCTACGGGTTCGAGTGGCGAGTTGATCGCATCGGAGATCCAGCAAGACTCGGCGCCCGTGACCGATCCCATCGAGCGAGAGAACGTCAGGTCGCAGTCGGCGGTTGCCATGCATCGCGAGCCGGCCAATCAGGCGCCCGGGTGGGGTCATCCGATCTGGCGTATGAACGTCGGCCGTGGCGTGGAAAGCGGGGAGAACAGCTCTCGGTTTGGGATGGAACTGCAGACGACGCCACGATTATTGGGTTTGGCATTCGCGACGCTTTTGTCGGTGACAGTCGCGTTTCTCATCTGGGCTCTGGTGATGCCAGGCGGTGCGCCGGCCGGGGCGCCCTCGGCTGCACCCGGTCTGGTTCCAGCCCTGGCCGCCGAAGAAACTCCTTCGGTGCCAGCGCTGCCAGCTGTGCCAGCGCTGCCTTCGGGCGGCCGCGGCCTATCGGCGTTCGCTGGAAGTCTGCGCCCGGAGGTCGACCCATCGTTGGAGGTCGCCGAAGGGCAAGGTGTGTTGGAGCTGCTCGGGCCCGGTGACGTGGGCGTGGAGGTCGACGGTGTCGACCGTGGAGCGCTTCCGGCGACCCTCGTGCTCGACCAGGGGCGACATGCCGTCCGATACCGTACGGGCGCCAGGTCGACGTACCGTTTCTACTATGTGAAGTCGGGCGCGACCCGCTCGTTGAACGTCCTCACCCAGGCGGGTGGTTTAGTTGACGCTCGCTGAAACTGCATGCTAACCGCAGCAAGGTTGCAGGGGGCCGAAAACTGGGGTGAAAACGGCCGCCAGAGCACAGGAGGAAGGCGGCTGATGCGATTCTTTTTGCTGGTGATCACGACCTTTGCCGTGGCGGCCGGGTGTAGCCGGGGGGGCTCCAAGCCGGACCCGTTCGCCGGCCTCGAGACGCACTCGGATCTGACCGCGCTCCGTCATCTCGCGGAGGTGAACGATGGCGGTTGGTACGTGGATTTTGGTACCCCTGCGCAGTCGAAGTACACCGTCGGCGATTGGCGAAGTGGCTGGGTGGGAAAGGGCGTCGACGGCGACACGACCTACGCTCATGTCGGGATGCGGGGACGCGTGTACTTCGAGGCGGACCGTCCGGCGCCGCTCGTCGCACGTATTCGGCTCCGCGCGCACGGCACGCAAGCGCTCACGCCTTACCTCAACAACAAGCAGCTCAAGTCGATTCACCTTGGCAAGGGTGATGGGTTCGTCGACTACGACATCGATCTCCCCGAAGAGAACGTGCAGGCCGGCGAGAACTACCTGCTCGTGACGTTTGGCGGAACCGTGCCGATCGACGGTCAGGACGTTTCGGTTGCGGTTGATTCGATTTGGATCCGCAAGCAGTCCGAGTCGCCGAAGACCGCGCGCGCACCAGCGTACGATAGCCTGGTCGCCAACGTTCGTCTCGGGGATGAAGAACGACAGGCGATCGCGTTGTCCCGGAAGTCGACACTTCGGTATCACGTCCTGGTTCCCGCGAATGGCTCGCTTGGGTTTGGCGTCGGTGTCGAGGGTGAGGGTGATGCGCCCTTCTCGATCGCGGTGACCGCGGATGGACAGCCGACCACGCAGGTATTCACAGGCATGGCATCGGGAGCCTGGACGGATCACAAGGTCGACCTCAGCGGATTTGCCGGCGAGACCGTGCGCGTCGACCTGAGCGCTGAAGGCCAGGGGACGGGCCGCCTGGCGTGGAATTCTCCGCGAATCCTGGTGCCGGCTGTGCCGAAACGACAACTCGAGCCCGCGAAGAACGTCGTGGTGGTGGTCATCGATACGCTCCGCGCGGACAAGCTTCGCCCCTTCAACCCGCAAACACGGGTGAAGACGCCGGCGATCGACCAGTTCGCATCCGACGGCGCGGTGTTCGAACTCGCGCAGGCGCCGGAGAACTGGACCAAACCTTCGGTGGCTTCGATTCTGACAGGTCTTCACCCACAAACTCATCAGCAGAAGACAGGGGACGCCGCACTGCCGAGCTCAGCCGAGCTCTTGAGCGAGCACTTGCAGGGCGAGGGCTTTGCGACGGGCGGCTTCATCGCCAACGGCTATGTGTCGGACCGTTTTGGGTTCGACCAAGGATGGGACGACTACACGAACTACATTCGTGAAGAGAAGAGCACCGAAGCCAAAGACGTCTTCGACGACGCGGGAAACTGGATCGAAGCGCACAAGGACGGTCGCTTCTTCGCATACATCCAGACGATTGACCCGCACGTTCCGTACGATCCGCCGGGCAAGTACCTGCAGATGTACGACCCGAGTGAGTACGCCGGGCAGATCAGGCCGCGGATGACCGGCGACCTTCTCGAGAAGGCCAAGCGCAACCCCCCGCAGGTCGTGTTCGACGCGAGCGACAAGCGTCGGCTGGAGGCGCTGCACGACGGGGAGATCACGAAGCACGACCATTTCTTCGGCGCGTTCCTCGAGCGTCTGAGCGCGTTGGGGCTGGCCAACGACACCCTCATCGTCGTGACTTCGGACCACGGTGAAGAGTTCGACGACCACGGCTCGTGGGGCCACGGCCACTCGGTCTATCAAGAGCTCCTGCACGTGCCCCTGATGTTTCGCCTCCCGAACCGTGTTCCGGCCGGGACGAAGGTCGGTGAGGCGGTAAGCACTCTCGACATTTCGGCGACCGTGACCGACCTCCTCGGTGTTCCGGCCATGGCTCACAACGAGGGGCATGCGCTCGTCGGCCTGATGCTAGGGGAGGCGCCGTCGCAGCCGGCGGTCGCGTTTAGCGACTTCCAAGACGACCGTCGCGTCATCACGACGGGCCGATGGAAGTTGATCCTCCGCGGGAACCTCACTTCGACGATGTTCGACCTGGTCGCCGACCCCTTGGAGAAGAATCAACTCGATGCGTCTGCGTTTCCGATCGGGCGCCGCTACTCGCGGATGTTGCTCGGTCAATTCCTGGGAGCGAGCGACCGAGGGGACTGGTTGAGTGCCGACCAGAAGGGCGGTACACAACTCGAACGGGAGAACGCTGAGATGGACGACACGATTCGCGATCAGCTACGCGCGCTTGGCTACGCACACTGAGGTTATATGCCGCTCGTCGAACAAACTCCAGAGCGGTACTTGAGGAGCCCACGGTTGGAGCCAGTGGCCGATGGAGGGGCGTTCCTGCACGTCCTGGCGTGGTCCGGCGACGAGGAGTGCATCCTACGGTTCAGTCTGGCGGAGGACGGCTCGGTGCAAGGCGAACCGGTAGCGACCGACCATAGTGCCGCCATCATGGGCTGGGCGCCGGGCATGCCGCATCCCATCAATGATCCCCGTGCCGAGCTCGAGGCGGAGCATCAAGGGTGGCGCATCACGGTTCGCCACGAAGGCCCGCGGTCGAGCGTGGTCGTCGCGCCGCCATCGGGCGGCGAGTTCGTGATCTGGACCGCGTTCGGCATCGCGGCTGCGCCGTGCATTGCGGCCGCGCCCGGTGGAGCTTGGGTAGGCTTTCATCACGACGTTCGCGAGGACACCGGCGTGCCCGACATCGCAAAGTGGATCGCGCTCCGGTTCG
>JBGUEF010000146.1:0-8181 GCA_041821485.1 Deltaproteobacteria bacterium | reverse complement strand
CGTCATCGGGCTCGAGCTTGGCATGGTGTACCAAAAGCTCGGCACGAAGATCACGGTCGTCGAGATGATGGATCAGCTGCTTCCGGGGACCGACCCGGATCTGGTTCGCGTCGTGCAGAAGCACCTGAAGAAGGCCGGCGCCGACATTCATCTCAAGAGCAAGGCTGCCAAGCTCGACAGGAGCAGCGGGCGGGCCAAGGTCACCATCGACACCGGTGGCAAGGAACAGGTCGTCGAAGGGGAAAAGGTTCTCGTCGCCGTAGGCTTCAAGCCCAACTCAGCAGGCATTGGCCTCGAGAATGCAGGTGTGAAGCTCGACGAGCGCGGTCACATCGCCATCGATGAGCAGATGCGCACCAACGTTCCCTCGATTTACGCAATCGGCGATGTCGCAGGGATGCCTTATCTTGCGCACAAGGCCTCGAAGGAAGGCGAAATCGCCGCCGAAGTCATCGCCGGACACAAGTCGGCGCGTGACTACCGCGGGATGCCGGCTGCGATTTTCACCGACCCCGAAATCGCAACCGTGGGCATGACTGAAACCGAAGCCAAGGCCGAAGGCAGGAAGGTCAAGATCGGCAAGTTCCCCTTTGCGGCTTCGGGGCGCGCGATGGCGGTCAGCGAAACAGACGGGTTCGTCAAAGTCATCATCGACGAGGCCGACCATCAGTTGCTGGGCGTCGCGATCGTTGGGCCTGAAGCAAGCGACCTGATCAGCGAGTCCGCGCTCGCGCTCGAGATGTGCGCGTTCGCTGAAGACGTCGCACTCACCGTGCACCCCCACCCCACCCTCGGTGAAGGCGTCATGGAAGCCTTCAAGCATGCGTTGGGCGAGGCAGTCCACATCATGAACCGCTAAAGAGGCCCTGTGCTGTTCTGCCGCCTCGGAACCATCGACTACGCCGAAGCGCATCGTCTTCAGAAGGAGCTTCAGGCCAAGCGAATCTCGGGCGAGATCGACGACACGGTGTTGCTTCTAGAGCACCCGCCGGTCTTGACGATGGGGCGTTCGGCCAAGGAGCAACACGTCCTTGCGGCGCCCGATGTTCTCGCGGCGCGCGGGATCTCGGTGCACGAAGTCGGGCGTGGCGGCGACGTGACGTATCACGGGCCGGGTCAGCTCGTTGCGTATCCCATCATCGATCTGAAGCCCGATCGGCGTGACGTTCGTAAGTACATGTGGTCGCTCGAAGAGACGATGATTCGCACTTGTGCTGACTTTGGTCTGGCGGCGACGCGGGTCGAAGGCTTGAACGGCGCGTGGATTGGGGACCGCAAAGTCGGGGCCGTCGGTGTGCGGATCAGCAGGTGGGTCACCATGCACGGGCTCGCACTCAACGCGAACAGCGACCTGACGCACTTCGACCTGATCGTACCCTGCGGCATTCAGGACAAAACGGTCACTTCGCTTTCGGCGGAGCTCGGCCGCACGGTCTTCGCTGCCGATGTGATCGACCCTCTCGCGCGACACCTGGCCGATCTGTTCGACACGACCGTCGAGTGGCAGGACGCAGTCCCGGGCGGGCTCAGCCGCTAGCCTCGCTGTCGGCGCGAAGGAAGTACTTGATCGCGCTCTGACCCATCGCGGTCGTCCCGGCCCCCGCAACGCCCGCAGACACCACACTGCCCGCACCAGGCACGAACTTGGCGATCGTTTGGGCCGAGAATCGCAGGCCGACTCCGAGCCCGCCGACGACCCCGAGACTGCCAAGCCATTCGGCCACCGTCTTCTTGCCCCAGCTACGGCCGCTCAGGTACGCGAGCGAGCTCACCATCATGGCCTGTAGGGGCCCGAGCAACACCATGTCGGATAACGGAATCGGTGTGAGGCCGACAGTGACCGAAACCGCCGTGCACGCCTGGACGATCTCGTTGCCGATTCGAACACGCGCCTCATGTGCGCGTGTCAGCGCTCGGGCCGCTTCGACCCGCGTCTCTTCGGGCAGTGCCAAGACCATCGCTTCGGAGAGCCCCCTGAGGCCGTCGCCGCTGATCGCCGACACCGCACGCACCGGGTCCGCCGTCAGGCCTGAGTCATTGAGCTTCGCATTGAGCGCGTTGCGCGCGGCGTCGACATCGAACTGGCCGCGTCCGATCAAGTCCGAGTGGGTCAAGAGCGGAAACACTCGCAGAGGCCCGCTTCCTTCGGGGACATCAGGAAGCAAGCTCTTGGCCCGCTCGATGATCCGCACCGCGTCCTGTGCGTTGTTTGGCTCGAACGTGAGGAACACCAGGTCGGGCATTTCGTCTGCGAGCGCACCTTTCCATTGCGAGCGCGCCTCGGAGTCGTCCACGTCGATCTCGAGCCAGTGCACCTTCGCTCCTTCGTGATCGAGGTGCACCCACTGGCCGTGATCGGCGTGCAAGGGATCTCGTGCCGGCATTCGTTCGATCAGTGCGCGCAGCAAGGTGGACCTTCCGCTGCTGGGCAGCCCCAACGCCGCGATGCGAGGCGGGCGGCGCCGGTAGAGCAACGAACGAAGACCGCTCATATCGTTCTTGATGCTCGAGACCAGCGGCACCTGATCGAGAACTCTGACGAGCTGGTCCAACGCCACCTCTCTTACGCGATCGCTCATCGACCAATTCATTCGCCCTGCAGTCTAGGCGTGCAACCCGAGTCATGTTAACGTCGCCGCCGGGTAGCTGGTGGGGGTGGATTGGCTCAACGCGATGGAAGATGTCGGAGGCCGCCTCGTGCCTGCGGCCCGCGCTTTCGTGGATTCTCAGCACCCTCCTCTTCCCGGAACGGGCGCGGCAGGCATTCGTTGGCTCGCGGCCCAGCTCGAGGATTTCGTCGACCGGGACACCGACGGGGGCGATGACGATCGCTTCGTCGAGGGCGCTGGGGCGCTACTTGGCCTTTTGTTGATCGAGCACTTAGGCGGCAGGACGCGAGAGCGTGACGGGTGCCATCGCGTGCAGCTCGGGCGCTTTGGCTGGTTCGACCCCTTTGGGACGATTCAAGAGGTCTTGGATGCGGAGGACCCGCGCGGGTGTCTGTCGGAGTATCTATCGGTGGCGGAGCGGGAAGCCGACGAGAACGGTCCGGTCTCGCGGGTGGTGCGCGTTTTCGCCAACACGCTCGGCCGGGAGCGCCCCGACCTCGACATCGAATCTCAGTTCGAATTGACGGTCGACCTCAACAACGGCGCAAGCGTCGACTTGGCTCGCCTAGAGCGTGTCGCGCGCGACCAGGACGAGGACGCGGCCACCGAGGCGGCGCGGCGCATCATCAGCATGCTTCCGGGAGCGAACACGCAAGAGGAGACCCCTTGGAGCGAAGCGGCAACGCGGCTACTTCCCCGGCTCGTCTCCGAGGCGTTCCTGGCATCTTTGCCGAGCGAGCAGGCTTTGTACGTCGACCCGGTCGGAAACGGCGTGCACCTGGCGCTTCAGCTCCGGTACGGAACGCGCGCGCGCTACGTCCGGTGCGCCGAGGTCGACTCCTGGGCGCTCGAGCGGGCCGGGGCACGGCAGCAGGCGCTTGAAAACCTCGCCGCGAAATCGCGTTCGTTGCGTCTCGAACGAGTCACGGGGGAGATTTTACGCGTCCGGCAAGGTGACGGCCTGGACGGCGCGCGCCTGCTTCTTCCGGACTTGGCCGACCGGCTCGCCAAGCTCGAGCCGGGAGTCTGGGTGGCCGCCGCGCCTCACCGCGACGTGCTGCTCTTGGCCCGCGGAGAGGCGCTCGAAGAACTCTGCAAACGTGCCGAAGACGCCGTCCGACGCGCGCCTCACCCGGTTTCGGCAGCGATCTTCGCCGTCACCCCGCAAGGTCCGCGCCCCTTGCAGGCGTAGCGCTTGGCTCCAAGACTAGGGCGATCGCCGAGACACGCCCCATGCGAGAACATCCCTACGCGCCCTTCATCGATCGAGTGCAGAAGCCCGCCCAGTACCTTGGCGGTGAGCAGGGAGAAGCGCGCAAGACATGGGACGATGTGACCTGCCGTATGTGCCTGGCGTTCCCCGATCTGTACGAAATCGGGATGAGCCATCTCGGCTACAAGATCCTCTACGACATCGTCAACCAACGCCCCGATTTTCTCGCCGAGCGCGCATATGCGGTCTGGGCCGACATGGAGCAGGAGCTGCGCTCGCACGGCCAGGCTCTGTGCTCGCTAGAAAGCGCGCGCCCGCTTCACGAGTTCGACATCGTGGGGTTCTCACTCCAATACGAGCTGACCTACACGAACATCCTGCAGATCCTCGAGCTTGGAAAGATTCCGCTGCGCGCCGACCAGCGAACGGATGCGGACCCGTTGATCGTCGCCGGAGGTCCAACGGCAACCCACGGTGAGCCGATGGCACCCTTCATCGACGTGTTCTTGATCGGCGACGGAGAGGCGAAGCTGCCGGAGCTGATGCAAGCCTGGGCCGACATGAAGGGCGAGGGGTTGCCCCGCACCGAGCGCCTGCTTCGCGTTGCAAAGCTCGGCGGCTTCTATGTGCCCTCCCTCTACGATAGCGTGCCGACGAACGAGACCAAGATGTGGGTCATCGAGCCGCAGCACCCGGAGGCCCCCTTCCCCATCCACCGCTCGTTCGTCGAGGACTTGAACGACTTCCCGTTCCCGGTCGACGGCCCGATCGCCAATAGCCAGACGGTCTTCGACCGTGCGTCGATCGAAGTCGCGCGCGGCTGCACCGAAGGGTGCCGTTTTTGCCAGGCGGGCATGATCTACCGCCCCGTCCGCGAGCGGGAGCCCAAAGCGATCATCGACGCGATGGTGCGGTCGGTTGAGGAAGCCGGTTATGACGAAGCCTCTCTGACCTCGCTCTCGACGGCCGACTACAGTGCGATTGCGCCACTCGTGCGCGAGTCGATCGAAGCGCTCGCCCCGCATCAGGTCTCGCTGAGCGTCTCCTCGCTTCGCGCCTACGGGCTCAGCGAAGACGTGCTCGATGACCTGAAACGACAGCGCGCCGGCGGTCTGACGTTTGCACCCGAGGCGGGGAGCCAGCGCATGCGCGATGTGGTGAACAAGAACGTCACCGAGGAGCAGCTCTTGGAAACCGCCGAGCGCGTGTTTTCGCGGGGCTGGAGCAAGATGAAGCTCTACTTCATGATCGGGCTTCCCACCGAAGAGGACGACGACGTTCGAGACATCGTGCGAACCGGTGCCCGGGCGCTCGAGGTGGCCCGACGCATCCAGCGTAACCGGCGTGCCCGCGTGACGGTCAGCGTGTCGACACACGTGCCGAAGCCACACACTCCATTTCAATGGTGCGCGATGGACTCCCACGGCGAGGTCCTCCGTAAGCAATCGATCCTTCGAACCGAGGCCGCGGCCACCGGCGTCCAACTCAAAGTCCACAACTCGGCCGGGTCGTGGCTAGAGGGCATGCTGGCGCGCGGCGACCGACGCCTGGCGGACGTGATCCACGGCGCCTACGCGCGGGGCGCTCGCTTCGATTCCTGGGACGAGCAACTCCAGCTCGACCAATGGACCGCTTCGCTCGAGGACGCGGGCATCGACCCAACCTGGTTCCTCGGGACGATTCCGGTGTCGGCCCGCCTCCCCTGGTCACACATCGACGTCGGCCTGGAGCAAGGGTTCCTCGCGCGCGAGTATCGCAAGGCGCTTCGCAATCGCTTGAGCCCGCCATGCGGCAAGACAGTCGGCAGCTTCGTTCACCACACCAACGTGAAGGACGCCGAAGAAGAGAAGCGCCGACTGGTTTGCTACGATTGCGGCATCGCATGCGACCTGACGCAGATGAAAGAAGAGCGCATCGACTTCTTGCAGAGCATGAACGCGCTCGTGCCCCGGGAGGCGCCTGCACCAGCCGACGAGCTCGCCGAGGAAGCCATCGTGGACCGGCGGCCATTCTACGGTGTCGATCAAGGGCCACCGATGCGCATCCGAATCGGTTACCGAACCCTCGGACGAACCGCGTACACCTCGCACCTAGATCTGGTACGCACCTTCCCCCGCATGCTGCGGCGCGTAGGCCTTCCGCTCTACTACAGTGAGGGATTCCACCCGCTGCCTCGACTCACCTTTGGCCCCGCCCTGCCAGTCGGCACGGCGAGCCTGTGCGAACATGTGGACGTTCGCCTTCGTGCCGCCGAATCGCCCGACCTCCACAATCTCTGCGCGCGCCTGAACGACGCGGCGATCCAAGGCATCGAGTTCTTCGGGCATCGGGTCTTGGGCCCTCATGACGCCGCCCTCAATCGGGTCATTGAGGAAACCGACTTCGTCCTGGCGGTGGCAAGGCAGGAGCTCGCAGCCCTAGGGATCACTGAAGAGGCAGTTCTGTCCGAGTTGCTCGCCAAGCGCCCCGAGGAGCTCTACATCGAGCGCAACATTAAAGGCGTGAAGAAGCGGGTGGACGTCGGCGCCGCGTTGATCGATGCCGTGGTGGGCAGCGGCCAGGAGGCGCTGGCGCAGGCTGGCCTCGCCGGGGACCTGCTTCCGATCACGATCACGCTTCGCCTGGGCGGCCAAACCACACCCCGGCCGGGTGAAGCATTCCGAGCGCTCACCGGCATCGACGAGCTGGCACCGCGCGTCGTCCGGTCCGGATTTTTCGCGAATCGACCGGCCGGACGCGTTGCGCCGTTGCAATTGGAGGCGCTCCGGACCAAACCTTCTCTGCAGGCAGCGGAATGACAGAACGTTTCGACATCCTCCGGAGTTGGGTGCGCGTTGCGGCGGACCGCGCCGTGGACCGGATTAGCGGCACCAAGGCGGCTTCCATGACCAAGCTGCTCCTCGAGCGCCTGATGCAGCAGCGATGGCGATTGAGCGACGAGGCGCTGACCGCGGCGGCAGCACACGCTGAGGGAGTCGATTCCGCGATGGTGGCCTGTCATTCGGGGCGCATGTTTGTCGATGCCTCGATGACAAACGGTAACGAGGTGCAGTTCAGCTTGGCGCCTCGCTCGGTGCGGTTTGCGCCACGTGGTGCAAAAGAGATCTCATTCGACGTCGAACCCCCCGACGCGCACGACACCTCAATCGTCGGGGCGCTGGCCGGGTGCATCGCGAAGGCGACCTGGCCCATGATCGCGCCCGCGGACTCCATCGATGTTGGAAGCGCCATCGTCGAACGCGAAAATCCCGGCCGGCTGAGGGTGGACCTCCGAAGCGTTCCCGCCGTGCGGCGCTTCGCGACGACACAGACCGCCGCAATGATATTCGACGTACTCGAGCTCGAGTCGCTCCGGGTCGAGCCAGGCGGCCTCGCCCTGAAGCTCAAGCTTCCCCAATTGACGCCCTAGAGAGCTTCCTTCCACTGCTGGGTCAGCGCGACGTCGGCTTTGTAGGCATCGATGGACTTCTGCTTCTCTTCGTCCGACCAGCCGATCAGATGAGCCATCCGGATCGCGACCTTTTCGAGCGAGCCAAGGCCCTGTTCGAAATCCCGGAAGAAGATCTGGGTCCGGCGAATCATGATATCGCTGATGCTTGCCGCGAGCTCTTCCCGCACCCCGAAATCGACCTGCGCCATGATCTCTACTCGCCCTGGAACGATCGGATCTAGCAAGGAAGGGTCGGACGCGCAGAGCTTTGCGAGCTCCAATGCGCGCATGCCGTACGTGTCGATCAAATGGCGGCTCACTTCCGCCGAGAGGTCGCAGTTGCACGCGGCGCGAAGCTCTGTCGCAACCCTATCGTGGTCGTCATCCTCGGGCCAACCCACCGCACCCGGCAACGGAAACTTGAACGTCTGGCCGGAGTGAATGTCTTCGGGAAGCTTGCCGGATAGCTTCAGCAGGTTGACCGCTAGGTCGACGCATTCCTTTGCCATCTTTCGGTACGTCGTGAGCTTCCCGCCCGCGATGGTGATCAGCCCATCCTCGCCGATGACGATCTGATGCTCGCGACTCACCTGTGACTCGGCCATCTCGCCCATTTCGGGCTCTGGTGCGATGAGTGGGCGCAGCCCGGCCCATGTGGAGATCACGTCGCCCCGAGCGATCTGCTTGCTCGGGAAGTAGTAATTTGACGCTGCGATGAGGTAGTCGACGTCCTCGAGGGTGGCCGCTTCGTCACCCGGCGCGCCGTCATAGTCGGTGTCTGTGGTGCCGATGTACGTTCGCTCACCCCAGGGCAACGCGAAGAGAACGCGGTTGTCGGTTGGGTGAAAGAGCACCACCGCGTGCTCCACTGGAAGCTTCTCCCTCTCGACCACGATGTGAATGCCCTTGGTCGGCCGGAGCATCTTGCC
>JBGUEF010000145.1:0-8188 GCA_041821485.1 Deltaproteobacteria bacterium | reverse complement strand
GTCTGGGGCGAGGTCGAGCAGCCGAGGCGCTTCGAGGCTGGCTGTCATGGGGGTGGGCCTCGCCATTGCCACCGCCTCGGCGCGCACGGCTTCGCCTCTTCTCGACCGCACGCATGACATCGCATGGCTGGTCGTGGCCCTGGTGATGCTCGATCTCGTCCTGCCGCGCCAAACCGGGCGGCTGGTTCGCTCAGGCGCTCTCGGCGGCTTTGCCTCGGCAGCGCTTCTGGGCGCAGCGTTCGCGCAGGAGGGTCTGCTTCCGGTTTCGACCTTTGGCGTCGTGGTGGTCGGGGGCATGCTCGCGATCGGCGCGCTTCACCAGATCTTGCTCGTCGGAAGGGGTCATGCGATCGAGGGCGCGTTGTCGGGCATCGCGCTCGTGAGCCTTGCCGTTGGTCTCGCCTACTCGTGGTTCGGTCCGTTTGGCGGCACATTGGCGACCACCGTCGAGTTCGCGGTTGCCGCGCTGCTCTGGCTCGGGCACTTGGCGTGGCTCGACCCGCGATGGCGGTCATTGCGGCGCGTTGGCGTGCCCGCGGTTGCCGCATCGGCGTCGTGCGTCGTCGCGACGTTCATGTTCGTGCCGGATGCTCCACTGCAACGCTGGCAGCTCGGCCTACTCGCGCTCGGCTCGGGACTCCTCTGGTGGGTGACGTTTTCGTTCGCGCGACGGCTCTCGAACCGCGCGGTCTGGAGCAGGTCCGGCCGACTTGCGGACGGCGCGGAAGCTGCCCGGCGCAACTTGGTCGGCGGCGCCACGCTGGAGGACCTTGCTTTGGGGGTCCTCGTCCCGTTGCATCGGGCGTTCGGCGATGCCAACGGCTTGCCTGAGCTGTACACCTTGGAACCGCCGCTCCGGGCCAGGCTGGATGTTGGCGATCGGGTGAATCTCAGGTCGGCGGACGTCCCGTCCGCGGTGACGCGGGTCCTGTTCACCGACGAACACCACGGCATTCTCGATCTCACGAGCCTTCGCGCCCGGGTGGTCCGAGAGCCCTCCGTTCGAGAGGCCGTGGATGCGATGGAGAGTGGGTCGATCGGTTGCGTGCTGCCGTGCGTGCACCTCGACCACATCGAAGGGTTGCTGCTTCTCCCCTTGCTCGACCGATCGGAGACGCTTTCTCGCGTCGAGGTCGAGGAGCTCCGCCGGCTGGGGGACTCGCTTGGAGGCGCGCTCGCATCGGCGCTCGCGCAACGCCGCGCGGATACCCACATTCACCAGCTGTCCTCGTTGAGGCGAGACGCCGAAGACCGTATCACCACGCTCGAAGGAGAGATTGAACAGCTCCGCGGGCAATGCGACGTGCTCGGACGCGGGCTCGCCGAGGATCAGACTCTGCACGTGGCGTACAGCCAATCAATGCGGCGCGTGCAGACTCGTGCGATCGAGCTCGCCCCGATGACCGAGCCCGTTTTGCTCATTGCGCCTGCGGGTTCTCCGGTGTTGCCCGTGTCCCGTTTCATTCACGACCGCGGGCCACGCTGGGAAGCGCCGTTTGTCGTGGCGGATTGCTCCGCCGCGCCACCGGATCAAGTCATGAGCCTGCTGTTCGGCTCCGAGGGCGAGCGCAACACCGGTTGGTTTCAATCCGCAACGGGTGGGACGCTGCTCCTGCGTGACTTGCCGGCCCTGTCCAAGCCTGCGCAGACGCGCCTCGCCGAAGCGCTGTCGGCGCAGAACAGGGCACCAGGCGATGACGATGGTCCTAGACTCGTTCGACCCCGAATGATAGCGACGTCCCGCGCTCCGTTGAGCGAGCTGCGATGGCGTAGCGCGCTCGAACCCGCGCTGGCGAGCTGTTTCTCCGGTCCGGCTCTGACGATTCCGCCATTGCGCGAACGGCGTGAAGACGTGCCCTCGCTCGCGCTGCTCGCCATCGACCGGGCGTGCCGCGTCCTGGCGCGCGACCCGGTAGGTATCGAGCAGCAAGCCATGGAAGCCTTGGTCGACCACGACTGGCCCGGTGACGTCGCCGAGCTCGAGCTCGTGGTTGAGCTTGCGGTTGCAAAGGCCTCCAACAAGACCGTCGCATTCTGCGACCTTCCTTCGCTGGCGTGGCCAAGTACCGACGACGGGGAATCGTTGCAGGGGACCTATCTCGAAGTAGAGCGCCGTCTGCTCGAACGGGCTCTCCTTCGATCCGGGGGCAATAAGAGCGAAGCCGCTCGGATGCTGGGCCTGAAGCGGACCACGTTCCTCGACAAAATCCGGCGCCATGGCCTGGAACAGCGCGCGGCGGGTTGAGGCCATGCGCTCGGTAGTGCTTTGGGACGTCATGGGTACCCTCGTGCACGATCCGTTTTTCGTCGAGATGCCGGAGTTTTTCGGAATGACGTTCGACGCGATGCTCGAAGCGACGCATCCGAGCGCATGGGTGGAGTTCGAGCTTGGCGAGCGTTCCGAGGAGAGTTTCCTCGAGAGCTTTTTCGCCGACGGCCGCGACTTCGATCGACCGGGCTTCGTCAACACGGTTTGCTCGTCGTACCGGTGGCTGCCGGGCCTCGAAGAGCTTCTCGCGGAGCTACGTGGGGCCGAATCCGTGATGCATGCGTTTTCGAACTACCCGGTCTGGTATCAGCTCATCGAAGAACGCCTGGGTGTGTCGCGGTTTCTCGATTGGACGTTCGTCTCGTGCATCACCGGACGGCGAAAGCCGGACCCGGCGGCGTACGCGCACGTGTTGAACGAGCTGGGCTTGCCGGCCGAGCAGTGCGTGTTCGTCGACGATCGTCCCAGCAACTGTGAGGCCGCGCGGCAAGCCGGGATTCACTCCGTGCTGTTCGAAGGGGTTGGTCCGCTGCGTGCGTCGCTGCGTGACGCAGGGGTGTTGTAACTACTCCAAGTGGTTCTTCGACCACCAGCGTTGGTAATTTTGCTGCGCGGCGACGAAGTCAGCCCGCTCGGCGGTTTCCGACAGCTCCCGAGAGAAGCGCGTCAGATGCCAGAGCTCGCGCGACGCCAGCAGGCGAATGTTGGCGCGGCTGTCACCGAGCCCTTCGATGAGCCATTGGACGCGAATCTCGTGGCCGCGCTCAGAGAGCCAGCGGAGCCAAGGGTCGCGGGAAAAGCCGAAATCGTGGGCCGTGAGCACCCTGAGGCCCACCCGGCATGCTGTGGCGATGCCCCGATCGGCGTCGGACAACAGATCGACGAACAAAGGCGCCGACGACCCGTCTCTCAACTGGGTCAGCGCTGAGATTGCGCGACGCCTCACCGCGAGCGGCAGAGCGATGTCGGATGCGCACCGCCTGAGCTCGGCCAAAGCGCTCCGGTACACGGGCTCGTGCTGGTAGGCGCTCAGGAGATGCAGAGCGACGCGGCGACACTCCCGGTCCTCGTCCAACGAGACCTGCATCAGCGGCTCGATGAGACGTGTGCTCGTGTATGCACCACAAATGACTGCCGCGTAGTACCGGACGTTCGCGCTCGAGTGACGCATCAAACGTTTGAGGTACGGGATCGCCTCGCCTTCGAACGCTGCGAGCGCGGCCGCGGTCGCCGAGATCTCCTCTGGGCGAGGAAGGCGCGAATCGGTGGCGAGGGAAGGGCGCCACAGCGGGCCGGGGAAGCTTTTCGCGAGCTCTTCGAGTGCGAAGTTTCCGAGTGGGACGAGGCGCCTCACCACCGGTGCGATCTGGTCGGGATTAAGTGCGACCAGTCGCTCGACGAGGGAGCGCGCCTGTTCGGCCGGGGTCTCGTTGGGCGCATCGTGGGTGCGCGAGCTTTCCTCGGTCGGGGCCGGCGCCCTTGCGCGGACGCGGGACCCGCCATCCTCGGCGCCCTGGTCCGGGCTCCCTGGAAGGACGCCCGCGGGGAGAGAATGCTTTCGCCTCTGCCCAACCATTCGACGGTTATACCAGCTTGGCGGCGTTTTTGGGGCGACCGGCTAGTCGCGGCCTGTTTTTACGGCCAAACTGCCCGCCCATGTACAGGATGGTCGTTCGCGAGCTCGGAGGCCCGGCCTCGCTAGAGCGCGAGGAGCTCTCCGCGGTCCCGGCGGATCCGGGGCAGGTCGTCATCGATGTACGCGCCACGGGCTGCAACTTCTTCGACATCCTGATCACGCAGGGCAAGTACCAGGTCCGTCCAGAGTTGCCGTTCTCTCCAGGCGCAGAAGTGGCGGGCACGGTCCGCGAGGTTGGCAAAGGGGTCGAGCGCTTCTCGGTTGGCGACCGCGTGAGCGCGTTGTTGGAGCACGGCGGCTTCTCCTCGACGGTGGCCTCCCCGCAAGAGCGCGTCTTCCCCATGCCTCCGGAGATGACGTTCGAGGAGGCCGCCGCGTCGGGCCTCGTCTATCAGACCTCCTACGTCGGTCTCGTCCACCGGGCGAACTTGCAAGAGGGGGAGACTCTCTTGGTCCACGCCGCGGCGGGCGGCGTGGGTCTCGCGGCTGTTCAGATCGGCGTCGCGCTCGGTGCGCGCGTGATCGGCACGGCCGGTACTCCCGACAAGCTCGCCCTCGTGAAGCAAAACGGCGCAGACGTCGTCATCAACTATCGGGACGAGGACTGGGTCGAGCGGGTCAAGGAGCTGACCGACGGACGTGGGGCTGACGTGATCTACGATCCCGTTGGGGGAGACACGTTCGACCTCTCGACGAAGTGCATCGCTTTCGAAGGCCGGATCCTCGTCATTGGGTTTGCAAGCGGGCGAATTCCATCAGCGAAGATGAACCGCGTGCTCGTGAAGAATTTCTCATTGGTCGGACTGCACTGGGGGCTCTACTTCGAGAAGAATCCGAAGGTGCTCCAGGACGCGCAGGAAGCCCTTTCACGCCTGTATTCAGCTGGCAAGATCGCGCCCGTGGTCTCGGCGACCTATCCGCTTGCCGAGGCCAAAGCTGCGCTCGATGCACTTGGGGCCCGAAAAACAACGGGCAAGGTGGTCTTGATCCCTTAGCTCTTGCCTGCTTAGCCTTCCGGAAGAGCCGCCTCGCACCGTTCGATGACGGCATCGATCACGCCTGCATGGCTACCGAGCGGGGCCGCCATCGCGAAGGTCACCCCCTCGTGGCCCTTGGCGGCCTCCGCGATCAGTCGTGGCAGGTCCTCGGTCACGTGCCGGCCAGGTGCGAGCATGAACGGATGCACGACGACCGTGGTCGCTCCTTGCTCGACGCAGCGAGAAAAGCCGTGTGCGACCGTTGGCTCCGCGATCTCCATGTGTGCGGGCTCCACGATGGTTCCGGCGCCGAGGCGTTGCTTCACGAGCTCGGCGACTTCATCGAGCAGCGCGTTGGCTTGGGCCCGCCGGCTGCCGTGGTCGACCAGGAGAACCGCGCGGCGCTCGCGAGCTTGGCGCGCGTCTGCTTCGGAGCTGCCCATCGGGAGTATCTGGACCTCCGGTTCACGGGTGTCAAGAAGCGCCGCAGGCCGGGTGGTGTCTTAGATGCAACCGGAGAGCGCCCGCTTCACCGATGCGACGTAGGAGCCGCCGAACAAGTTGACGTGCACCAACAAGGGGTAGAGCTGGTACAGAGAGATCCGCTCACCGGCTCCCGGGGCGAGCGGCCACGCATCACGGTATGCCGCAAACACGCGTTCGCCGAACCCGCCGAACAGTCGCATCATCGCGAGATCGATTTCACGGTGCCCGCCGTAGACCGCGGGGTCGATCAAACAGGCTCGCCCCGCTTCATCGACATGGAGGTTCCCGCCCCAGAGATCGCCGTGAAGGCGTGACGGCGGCTCTTCGGGACCGACGCGCTCTGGAAGAACCCGCCGCAAGGTATCGAAGCCCGAGCGCGTTCCCTCGTCGATCAGTCCCCGGTCGGTCGCGAGGCGCAGCTGTGGCTCGAGCCGCGCCGCCCAGTAGAATGTCGGCCAATCGTCCGCTGCGACGTTGGATTGCGCGAGGCGCCCGATGAAGTTGTCGTGGTCGAGCCCGAACGACGGCGCGCCGAACGCATGCAGCGCTGCCAAAGAACGCCCCAGCGCTTCGTCGAAATCCGGACGGCGCTTGGCAGGCACGAGCAGCTCCAGCGCCAAGAACGCGGGCCGATCGTCGGATACCGCGAGGACTCGTGGGATGCGAATCACGTCTGCTTCCGCAAGCCAACGAAGCCCACGCGCCTCCGCCTCGAACATGCCGGCCGGCGGGCTCGGGTGCGTCTTGACGAAGATGCGCTCGCCCGCGCCCAGCGAAACTTCGAAGGCCTCGTTGATGTCCCCGCCGCTCAGTCGCTTTGCGCCTCGTACCCTCGTGCCGAGTCGTTGCTCGAGGCACGCGCATAGCTCCGGGCTCATCGCAGGTGATTCTCCCGAATGTGTTGCAACAGCCCCCTGCACGCAGCTTCGCAGATATCGAGCACGGTCTCGAACCCGTCGCCTTCGCCGTAGTACGGGTCCGGCACGTCTGCATCGCGCGGCGAGCCCGGGTCGTAGTTCCGGAAGAGTGCGACCTTGGCCTTGCCCGCCTCGTCCGGTGCCAGCCGGAGGAGGTCGCGGTGGTTCGCGCGGTCCATCACCACGACGTAGTCGAAGTACACGAAGTCCCTCGGAACCACGCGACGCGCGCGTCCGGTGAGGTCGATCCCTCTGCGATTGCCGGCGGCTGTTGCGCGGCGGTCCGGGGGCTCGCCGACGTGCCAGTCTCCCGTTCCCGCGCTGTCGATCTCGATTTCACCACTGAGTTGCTCTTCTTCGAGCAGTCGGCGCATCGCCGCTTCCGCCGTTGGCGACCGACAGATATTCCCGAGGCACACGAAACAAATACGAACGGGCATGGCTAGGGCGTCAGTAGGACCTTCCCGAGGTTTTTGCCAGCCTCGATGTGGGCATGTGCCTGCGCGGCCTGTTCCATAGGAAAAGAGCGGTCGATGTGCGGCTTGATGTCGCCCTGCACATAGAGCTCCAGGAGGGCAGTGAACGCCTCTAAGGTCAGCTCCCGCTCATCCCAGAGGTGCCCCATGTTGACGCCGGCAACGCCCCTGTTGTCATGCATGAGCCTCACTGGCGTCCACCAGGGCAGGCGCGAGAACTGCGCGACCACGTGTGTCATTCGCCGTTTTCCGTACTTGGCCATGTTCGCCCAGCCAAACGGGATCAACAGACCCCCTGGTCGAAGTAGCGAGTAGCCCTTCTTCCAATCGCTGCCGCCGAGCGCATCGAGCACCACGTCAACGCCGCGGCCCTTGGTCAGTTTTTGGATCTCCTTCACGTAGTCGACCGAGTGATAGTCGATCGGGTAGTCGCAGCCGTTTTCCTGGACGTATGCGTGCTTGCCCTTCGACGCTGTCCCGTAGGTCGTCACTCCGCCGACCGATCGACATAGCTGACTTGCGGCGGTGCCTACGCCCCCCGCAGCTTGGTGAACTAGAACGTGGTCGCCGGCTCTCACTCGAAACACGTTGAACAGCATGTGGTAGGCGGTCAGATACGTGACCGGAAGCGCCGCACCTTCCTCGAACGTCATCTGGTCCGGCATCACGAAGGTTTGCTCTGCGGCGACACAGACTGTATCGGCGTATCCACCGAATCGCGTGATCGCGATCACGCGTTGGCTTGCGCTCCTGTCCGCAACGCCTCGGCCGACTGCATCGATGACACCTGATACTTCGTAGCCGACGACCATCGGGGGTGGGGGCGCGTCTTGATAGAGCCCCTGCCGTGCCATGATCTCGGCGAAGTTGATTCCAGATGCACGAACGCGAATCCTGACTTCCCCCGGGCCGGGGGTCGGGTCCTCCTCCTCTCGGACTTCAAGGACATCGGGCTTACCGTACTTTGGAATCCAGACTGCCTTCATACTGAGTTGTACATTGCTGCTAGAACGATGCCAGGTATGTCTAGTACGTGTTAGAGTTAGCTCATGGACGTCGTTCTAGCACCCGACATCTACGTCAACGCTTCGGTCGCGCTTGGCTCTCCGCCCGAGCACGTGGTTCGGCGCGCCTTCGGGGGTTCCGGCAAGCCGATAGCTTCGAGCTGGGTCATCGAGCGAGTTGAATCGATGCTCCACGCGATCCCCGAGTTCAAGAGCGATGCCGTCGCACAGCAGATGACGACCATTCGAGGTCTGGTGGACCTCGTCGAGACGGGCGAGTTCTTCATCGAAGACTGGGACAAGGCACTCGTCGCGCTCGCTAAGGCTGCCGGCGTAGGTAGGGTGCTGACCGATCATCCCGACCTTCTCGCCTCCAAGAGCGTGGACGGCGTCGAGTTCATCTCGTCGGACAATTGGCTCGGC
>JBGUEF010000144.1:0-8256 GCA_041821485.1 Deltaproteobacteria bacterium | reverse complement strand
CTCAAAGGCGAGTCGCTTCCGCGGGCGCATTACCTCTGGGCTCAGATTCACGGACTGGTTTCGCTGCACCTGGCGGGCAAGCTCGTCATGGGTTGTTCATTTGAAGAGTTGGTATCGACGGTTTTCGAGAAGCGGGAAGCGGCGGAGTGAGCCGCACATAGGAGAAAGACATGCGAAGCGGGACATCCTACAAACAACATCCGGGGCTTGCCGATCACTGGGACGCGATCGTCATCGGCTCGGGCATCGGCGGGCTTTCCGTAGCCGCGACAATGGCCAAGCTCGCGGGCAAGCGCGTGCTCGTCCTGGAGCGCCACTACACAGCGGGCGGCTTTACCCACACTTTCCGGCGACCCGGCTACGAGTGGGACGTCGGGGTTCACTACATCGGCGATGTGTCCCACCCGCGTGGCTCGGCTCGGCGAATCTTCGATTTCATCACGGACGGCGAGCTCGACTGGGCCGACATGGGCGACGTCTACGACCGCATCATTCTCGGCGAGAATTCCTACGACTACGTGAAGGGCCTCGAAAATTTTCGCGCGCAACTCCACGAGTACTTCCCGAGCGAAAAGGACGCCATCAACCAGTACTTGGAGAAGGTTCTCTCCACCGCGAAGAAAGCACAGCTCTTCTTTGCAGAAAAGGCGATGCCTCCATTCGTCTCGCGACTCTTCGGCGGCATGATGCGCCGCCCAATGCTCAAAGACGCCACGCGCACGACTCGGGAAGTGATCGAGGAGATCACCCAGAATCAAGAGCTCATCGGCGTGCTGACCGGACAATTCGGAGACTACGGATTGGTTCCGGCCGAGAGCACCTTCTTCATTCACGCCATGGTCACGAGCCACTACTTCCGCGGCGCTGCATATCCCACGGGTGGCTCCGGTCGAATCGCTGAGACCATCCTTCCGGTCATCGAGCGGGCGGGGGGTGAGGTCATCACCAACGCCGAGGTCGATCAGATCATCATCGAGAACCGTCAGGCCGTGGGCGTCAGGCTCGTCAATGGCCGTGAGTTCCGGGCGCCGACCGTGGTCAGCGATGCCGGAGTGGTGAATACATTGTCGCGCTTGCTGCCCGAGCCTGCCGCGAAGGCCGCCGGCTTGGCCAACAAGGCCGATGAGATTGGAGCGTCGGTTGCGCACTTGTCGCTGTACGTCGGCCTCAAAGGCACCACTGAGGAGCTCGGCCTCGAGAAGACCAATCTTTGGGTCTACCCGGATCACAGGCATGAGGAGAACTTCAAGCGCTTCCAAAAGGACATCAACGCGCCGCTCCCCGTGGTGTACTTGTCGTTCCCATCCGCCAAAGACCCGGACTTCCATCGTCGCTACCCGGGAAGATCGACCGTCGAGGCCCTTACACTGGGACCCTATGCGCCGTTCAAAGCGTGGGAGAATACGTCCTGGAAGAAGCGCGGCGCCGAGTACGAGGAGCTCAAGGCAAGCCTCTCAGAACGCTTGCTCGATACACTCCACCGACATGCCCCGGGAACGCGCGGGAAAGTGGAAATCGCCGAGCTCTCAACGCCGCTCTCGACCCGCAATTTCGCCGCGCACCCGCAAGGTGAGATCTACGGTCTGCAGCACACGGCCCACCGCTTCGAGCAACGTTGGCTCAAGCCGCGCACGCCGATCAAGGGCCTGTATCTGACCGGCGCAGACGTCTGCTCCGCCGGTGTCGTCGGGGCGTTGATGGGCGGGATGCTCTGCAGCTCCGCAGTCCTCCAGGGCAATGCCCTCGGTCGAGTGCTGAAGCACCAAGCGCAGCTCTCGAGTACGAGCATACCCGCACGACAGACCCCTGCGCGCGCCTAGAGTCCAGCGAGATCTCCGGGCCGGCACGTCTCAGCGCTGCGATCTTTCGCTCAGAAGGGCCGTGATCTGAGGAGGTTGGGACCCTGGAGAGTGTCGCCTATACTCGCCGGGTGCGGATTGGAACATCGTACAAGCAGCATCCGGGGCTCGCCGAGGAGTGGGATGCGATTGTCATCGGATCGGGTATTGGCGGTCTTTCAGCCGCCGCTGCTCTTTCGAAGCTCGCCGACAAGCGCGTGCTCGTGCTCGAACGGCACTACACGGCGGGTGGGTTCACGCACACGTTTCGTAGGCCGGGCTACGAATGGGACGTTGGTGTTCACTACGTCGGTGAGGCGTCGCATCCGCGTGGGATGACGCGCCGCCTGACGGATTTCATCACCGATGGTGAGCTCGAGTGGGCCGACATGGGCGACGTCTACGACCGCATCATCCTCGGCGAGAATTCATACGACTTCGTGAAGGGTCTCGACAACTTCCGCAGCCGACTCCACGAGTATTTTCCGAGCGACAAAGACGCGATCAATACGTACTTGGAAAAGGTCATGGCGACTGCAAAGAAGGCGCAGTTGTTTTTCGCCGAGAAGGCGATGCCTCCGTTCGTGTCCACCCTGTTTGGCGGCATGATGCGGCGGCCGGTGCTCAAGGAGGCCACGCGCACGACCCGCGAGGTGCTCGAAGAGATCACGCAAAACCAAGAGCTCATCGGTGTGCTCACGGGCCAGTTTGGCGACTACGGATTGGTCCCAGCCAAGAGCAGCTTCTTCATTCACTCGATGCTCGTGGCTCACTATTTCCGCGGCGCTGCATATCCGGTTGGTGGATCGTCTCGAATCGCCGAAACCATCCTACCCGTGATCGAGAGATCAGGTGGTGAGGTGGTGACCAACGCCGAAGTAGCCGAGATCATCATCGAGGACGAACGAGCAGTCGGCGTCAAGCTCGTCGGTGGGCACGAGCTGCGCGCGCCAACCGTCATCAGCAACGCCGGCATCATCAACACCTTTGGACGCCTGGTTCCCGCCGCGATCGCCGGACCGATCGGCTACGCTGCGAAGGCTCGCGAGGTCGGGCCCTCCGTCGCACATCTCTCGCTGTACGTGGGCCTGAAAGGCACCACGGAAGAGCTGCAGCTGAAGAAGACCAACTTCTGGGTCTACCAAAATCACCGGCACGAAGAGAACTTCGAACGTTTCGAAGCAGACATCAATGCGCCGTTCCCAGTCGTGTACCTGTCCTTCCCGTCGGCGAAGGATCCCGACTTCAACCGCCGGTATCCTGGGCATTCGACGATTGAGGCCGTCACCTTGGGCCCTTACGACTCGTTCAAGCGGTGGGAGGGCACCTCGTGGAAGAAGCGGGGTGCTGAATACGACGAGCTCAAGGCAAGCCTTTCGGAACGCTTGCTCGAGAGCATCTACAAATACGCACCGGCGACGCGCGGGAAGGTCGAGATCGCCGAGCTGTCGACGCCGCTGACAACACGCAACTTCGCTGCGTACCCACAGGGTGAGATCTACGGTCTTCAACTGACGCCGAACCGATTCAAACAGCGTTGGCTTCGACCGAGGACCCCGATTAAGGGGTTGTATTTAACGGGCGCGGACGCTGCGGGGCCCGGTGTCATGGGCGCGCTGATGGGCGGAATGCTTTGTGGCTCCGCAGTACTCAAGACCAACGTCCTAGGTCGAGTCCTGGCGAATGAGGGACACGCCGCTCGCTCCTAGAGCCCGGCCACACGAATGACCGCGTCGCGGGACGGGAAGTCGTCGTCGACCTGGTCGAGCAAGACGTCCGCTGGACAGCGCGCAGCTTCGAGCAGCGCGCGCAGCGGGCGGAGCAGGACGGTTTCGTCCTCGCCCGCGTCGTTTCGGTCTCCGATTCGCCGAAGCCCGGCTTCTGCAAACTCGAGCACCTCGCCCGCCCAGTCGACAGCCGCGCGGCCCATGAACTTCGTGCGCACGCCATGCCGGGCGATTGCGTCGCGCTGACGCTCGACCTCGGGGAACGACCAGCTGTCCACCAAGCCCTCGAGCGCGCGGAAGCTGTCGTCGTCGTACAGCAGCCCCTTCCAAAGAGCGGGGAGTGCAAACGACATCTCCGGGCGTTGCACGTCTGCGCCACGATATTCGAGCGTGTTCTTGAGCCTCACTTCCGGGAAGAGCGTGCTCAGGTGATCCACCCAGTCGGCGTAGTTTGCTTTGATGCCCTGAAAGCCCTCTTCCATGAACGAACCGAACGTCTGACCGGTGTTGTAATAGGCCTTCCCGTCGCGCTTCACGAGGAACATCGGGACGGCAAGCGCCCATTCGACGTACTCGATGTAAGTCGGATGGTCTTTCCATGCGAAGGGCAAGAGCCCGGAGCGGTCTGGGTCCATGTGAAGCCAGGTTAGGGCCCGGGACGAGCGATAGCCGCTCCGCTTGCCGCCTTCCCACGGGCTGTTGGCGAACATGGCCGTGACGATCGGTTGCACCCGTAGCCCCACGCGGAGCTTGCGCATCGCGTCTTCTTCGGATGCGTAGTCGAGGTTCGCCTGCACGGTGCAGGTCTTGGTCATCATGTCGCCCGCCATCGAGCCGCGCGTCGGCATGTACTCGCGCATGACGTCGTACCGCAGCTTCGGCACCCAGCCGAGCTCCTCAACAGACGCGAACGGATGGCACCCGAGCCCGAGCCACACGAGCCCGAGCTCGTCTATGACTGGCCGAAGGTCGGCCCAATGCGCATCGGACTCCGCCTTGCCATCGTGCACGCTCTTGTACGGCGCCCCGGACAGCTCGATTTGCGACCCCGGCTCGAGCGTGACCGAGGCGTCTTCGCGCCGTAGGGCGATGATCGGACCGCCCCGGGTCTCCCGCACGGGCTCCCAGCCATGCTCGGCGATCAGCCGGTCGAAGATCGCCACCACGCTGACCGAGCCGTCATAGGGAAGATGCACGCCGCTAGCTTCTTGCACCGCGACTCGCTCGGCTTCCGTACCGATCCGCCAACGCTCCCGCGGCTTCTCCGCGTCGTGGAACAGCACGAGCAAGTCATCCATCCCGCGAAGCGGGGCGTCGGGTTTCGGCAACGTGTCCTCTAAGTCAGCCCGTAGGGCGCCGGACCGTACCACGAAGCCCGCGCCCATGCCGCCGGGCCGCTCAGTTCGCGGTTGCACGAGCGGCCGGGACGTGGTGGAACACCCCGGTGGATCGACTGCTCGAGCTTCTCCGGGAACGCGGATTCCGTCGCGGCAACTTCGTGCTGAGCTCTGGCAAGGAGAGCGACTTCTTCATCGACTGTAAGCCGGCCGTGCTCCTGGCCGAAGGCCACGCGCTGGTGGGGGAGGCGCTGCTCGCGCGAATTCGCGACGTTGTAGGTCCCGTTTCGGCGGTCGCGGGAGTCGAGCTGGGAGGCTGTCCACTTGCCTCCGCGGTCGCGTCCGCATCGTGGACAGACGGCGGTCCCATCGATGCCGTGTACATCCGCAAGTCGACCAAAGAGCACGGCACCCGAAAGATGCTCGAAGGCGCCGATCTTCTGGGCCCGGGTGCGAAGCTCGCCATCGTGGAAGACACAGTGACCACGGGCGGTTCGACGCTTCGCGCGGTACAAGCCGTCCGCGACGCGGGGTTCGAAGTCGCCGGAGTGTTCGCCGTCGTCGACCGCCTCGAAGGCGGAGCTGCAGCGATTCGCGAGGCCGGGGTGCCGTTCAGCACTCTGTACGATCGAACCGACTTCATGGGGGACGCATGAGTCGCGCCTGGGTGCTCTCGCTCATCGTGGCTACCATCGCGGCGTCAGGTTGCAAGGAACACAAAATTTCGATGCAGCCGAGCGCCCGAACCTTCACACCGGACTCGTACATCCGCGTCTGGGAGGCCTGGACGCGCGAAAAAGAAACCTTCTCCTGGAAAGAGCTGCAGCACGAGATCCACGTGGCGGCGACCTTCGAGTCTTGGGAGTTCCGCTGGGCCTACGTGGTTCGCTACGCCTACGACTACAGCCTCAAGCCTGAGGCGCGCGACGAAATGCTCGATGCCAGCCTAGCGAGCTCCCGGCAGGAGCACCGCTTCTTCGTGACCCTCTCAGGGATGGACTTCAAAGAATCGAACCTGGCGGGCAAGACCTCAGCTTGGCGGGTGCTCCTGATCGACCCGGAGGGTAACCAGACCGTCCCCGCGCTCATGGAGCGTGTGAGGCGCCCCACAGCCGTCGATCGGGTCTACTTCCCCCAGGTGAACCCCTACCGGCAGACGTTTCGCCTCACGTTTCCCGCGGTCGAAGCCGACGGACGCAAGACGATTCCCGACGGCGCCGAGTTCATGGTTCTGCGATTTACCGGCGCCCGGGGCCGGGCCGACCTCCGATGGGACCTCCAGCCCGCCAAGGGCGGTTGAAGAAGGTTTGACAGCGTCGATCCCGGCTCGCTATGATTCTCTCGTTACGTAAGCATTCGTAACAAATGGGGAAACGGGCCGTGGGGAGGTTCAGAATGATTGTGCGCCACAGGGGGTGGGCCGTTGCAGTTCTAATTGCAACGCTCGGTTTGGGTTGTCACGCCGCGGAAAACGATCCGGAGGGACAAGCCGGTGAGCTTTCCGATCCGGTTCGCCGCGAGAATGCGATCTTCAATCTCAAGAAGGTCTACACCGAAACGCTCGCCGCGAACGGTGGAGATCGAAGCAGTGCGGACGTGCAGGCAGTCGCCGATGTCATCGTCGATCCGCTCACGCGTGCCTACCTCGACTATCCGGAAGACCGTATCAACGGGCTCGCGATTCTGGATCTCCTGTACGAGGTCCAAGACCCGCGCAGCATGCCCGCGCTGATCGAAGCGTTGAACTGGCGCACCGAGGTGTCGGAGGATCACGCGATTCGTGCCGCCCAGACCATTCAGGTGATGGAGGTCCCCGCCGCCGAACGGCCCCAAGTGATTCAAGCGCTCGCGCGTTCGTTGGAGCGCATCACGGACTCGCGCCCCGAGGACAACAAGATGCGCGTGGCGATGATCCGTGCGCTCGGCGCGCTGAAGGATACGGGAGCGACCGAGATCCTGACGAGCATTGCCACCAAACAGGACGAGAAACAGAACTTCCTCATCAACCGTCTAGCAGCTCAGCAACTCGGCGAGCTGAGGGACCCGGCGGCGATTCCCGCTCTCATCAAGTGCTTGTTCCTGTTCGCGCCGAATCACCCGGAGCTTCGCATGAACGACGTGGCTGCCGAGGCGCTGATCCTCGTTGGACGCCCTTCGCTCAAGCCCTTGCTCGCAGTCTTGGCGGGCAAGGATGCGACGGCGAACGCGATTGCAAAGCAATACATCGATGCCGTAAAAGCCCGTCGGCCTGACTTGGCGAACCAAATGACGGTCCGCCAAGTGACCGGCGGCGAAGCGAGCTTTGCGCTTGGCGCGCTTGGCTTCTCCGAGGCGTTGGAGCCGCTCCTTCAAGAGGCGGCTTCCTCGGACACCCCCCGCAAGCTGAACGCCGCCATCGCTCTGGTGCGCATCGACGTTCCCGAAGCACAAAAGGACCGTGTGCGGTCGACCCTGAAGAAGGTCTACGGCGAGCTTCCCAAGGGCTACGCGGGTGTCGCGATGCGCGGGCAGTTGCTCGCCGCCATCGCGCACATGTACGACGCGGAGATGATGCCGTTCATCTATACACAGGTGGTGGACCATAAAGCCAACCCCGAGGTGCGGCTGATCGCAGTGCAGAACTACGCGCTGCTCGCGAACAAAGCAGAGGCTGCGAACCTCGCCGCGGCGATTGCCAAGGAGAAGCCTTCGGAGGCTGGTGGCTACCGCGAGAAGTTCGAGGAGCGCAATCCGCTCCTGGATCTCGCCAACGAGTGTGACACCAGTGTCGATTGCTGGGTTTCGAAAGCCGGAAGCCCAGATGCCAACAAGGCTCGCAAGGGAGCCTACATGCTGGGGCGATACGCCAGGGGCAAGGACGAGGCCATCGATGCGTTGGTTGGTCAGCTCGGCAGTGAGGACCTCGGCGTTCGCCTCTCGGCGCTGATGGCGATCGATCAAATCGCGATCGAGGGCAGCACCGGAGCGGTGGCCAAGGTCGACGAGCTTCGGACCCGCGAAGAAGGCCAGTCGGTCTGGACTCGGTTCCGCGGCGAGGCGCTCCCGATTCAGGCGCGACTCCGCAGCCGCGCCGGCGACGCCGGCTAACACCGGCGGCGGATGAGCCCTGGTGCGTATCGTCATCACCATCGCCATTGCGTTGCTCGGCGCAGTACCGCTCACCGGTTGCAAGGGTGACCGCGGCGCGTCGCCGATCGAAGGGCGGGAGGCGCGCGTCGTGGGCGACGTCGTCGCCCGCGTAGGGGGCCTTTCGATCGGAGTGGCCGAAGTCGAGAGCCAGATGGCAGCCGAGCAGGTCGGCGCAGAGGCCGCGCTCGAGCAGTTAGTCGACGAAGCCCTCTTGGTTCAAGAGGC
>JBGUEF010000143.1:0-8265 GCA_041821485.1 Deltaproteobacteria bacterium | reverse complement strand
CGGATGGGGAAACTTCGTCGAGCCCCCCCTGGCCGTGAACGACCCAGGCAGCAGTCACACCCAGCGAACCAAGCGCTCGAGCCAGCTGCTCGACCCGCCCCGAATCATAGACCCCAACCACCTGATGGGTTGCCGACGCCGGATTCGACAACGGCCCGAGCAAGTTGAAGAGCGTGCGAATCCCGAGCTCCCGGCGTACCGGCGCCGCGTGTCGCATCGCGGCGTGGTGACTTGGTGCGAACAGAAACCCGATCCCCACTTGCTCAATGCACTGCCGAGCTCGCTCCGCAGTGAGATCGATGCGTACGCCGAGAGCTTCCAGCACGTCGGCGCTCCCCGCTTGCGATGAAACCGCGCGATTGCCGTGCTTTGCTACCGCAACCCCGCATCCCGCCGCCACGACAGCCGCGGCCGTCGATATGTTGAACGTGTGCAGACCATCCCCGCCCGTGCCGCAGGTGTCGAGCAGGGGGCCGTCGACCTTGGGTTGAATCGTTTCGCAATGCTTCCGAAGCGCACGCGCGGCCGCGGCAATCTCGTCTGCCGACTCGCCCTTCATGCGAAGCGCCACGACGAACGCTGCGATTTGAGAGCCCGAGGCCTTCCCGTCGAGGATCGTGTCCATTGCAGCCTCGACCTCGCCCGCCGACAAGTCACGTCCCGCGACGAGCTCTTTGATCGCGTCCGAGATCACGACGTGGGACCCGCCGAAAATGAGGACAGCCAGTTGCGAATCAGGTCGTGGCCATGCTCGGTCAGAAAGGACTCGGGATGGAACTGAACGCCCTCGATGGGAAGTTGGCGGTGCCGAATCCCCATCACTTCACCTTGGTCGGTCCAAGCCGTGATCTCGAGCTCGTCTGGAATCGTATCTCGCTTCACGATCAACGAGTGGTATCGCGTCGCCGTGAGCGGGCTTGGCAAGCTCTCGAACACCCCCTGGCCCTGATGAAGAATCTCAGAGGTGCGCCCATGCATGAGACGATCGGCCCGCACGACCGACGCTCCGAAATGCTGTGCGATGCTCTGATGCCCTAGGCACACACCGAAGATCGGTATCTCTGCGCCCAGCTTCGCGATCACTTCCAGGCTGACCCCAGCCTCTTCAGGCCTTCCCGGTCCAGGGCTGATCAACACGCCGCTGGGCGCGAGCTTCCGGATCTCGTCCACGCTCACCGCGTCGTTGCGCTCGACCACGACCTCGGCCCCGAGCTCGCCCAAGTACTGGACGAGGTTGTAGGTGAACGAGTCGTAGTTGTCGATCACGAGAATCATTGGTTTCGATCGCTAGCGGCTCCGCAAGAGCGCGTCAACCGGCCCCCACTTGTGCTGCTTCATAGCCGCGCTCCCGCAAGAACTTCTCGAGCCTCAGGTTGACCATCTCCGGATACTCTAGCGCGGCGTAGTGTGTCGCCCCTGGGAGCACCATGATCTCCGAACCGCGCGTGCGCCGAGCCATCCGCTCGGCCGCCGACCGTGGCGTGAATACGTCTCGCGACCCGATGATGATCAACGTGGGGACATCGATGAGCGGGAGGAGATCCCAGCCATCGTGCTCGCCCATCCGCTCGAGGAGACGAATGAATGTGTCCATATCGAGCACCCGGAACTTCGTGACTAGCTCGTCGACGACCTGCTCATCGAGCGTCCTCGCCGCCAGCCCGATCCGCTTCGCCCAGTCGCCAGGGTCAGGAAGACGCGTCGCCTGTCGGATCACCGTTTCAATTGTCCGAGGCATCGAACGCAGGCCACGAAGGAATGGAGGCAGCAGTCGCCCGACCAGATTGAAGTTGAATACATAGTCCCATGGTCGGCCTGCAACGCCATTGAGCATCGCCAGCGACGCCACGCGCTCCGGAGCGGCCCGAAATATCTCTAGACCTACCTGAACACCCATCGACCAGCCGAAGATGGCCGCGCGGTCGGCGCCCTCTTCCTCGAGGAGGTGTAACGCATCCCGGGCGTGGTCGGTGACTCCGAGCGCATTGGGATCGGCTGGGAGCGAGGAGCCGTAGAGGCCTCGATAGTCCCAAGACAGAAGGCGGTACCGGTCCCGAAAGTACTGAATCTGGTGGCTCCAGGCCTCCCAGGCGCCTCCCAGGCCATTACAGAGCAGAATCGGACGCCCTTGGCCGACAGCTTGATAGGCGATTTCAGTGCCATCAAATGACACAAAGCGGCGTTCTTCGACGGGGGGTGGCATCATAGCGACGGGCGAAGCCTATCAGGGGGGAGTTGTGGACGCCCGCCTTGACAAGTTCGGTCTTGCACGGATAAATTTGAGGAAGCTGAAATGTCAGACGAACTCCAAAAATCCAAGAAAGTCCGCGATATACGCGAGCGACTCGGCAAGAACACGGCCCCACCGCCGCCAAACACCCTCGAGGACGGAGGCGTTGCACCGCCTCCGCCAACTCTAGGGCACGTCGCTCCTCCGCCAGGGTTCGTCGGAGGTCAGGCCGCTAAGCGGTCTGGGCCGTTCGGTGGGACCACGTCGAAAGGGCATGCACACCAGGAGGTGCGCATCGTCGTCGACGAGCAGGCTGTGGCGACCGCGCACGAGGGCAAGAGCCGTCGCGTTCGCAAGTTGATGATGATGACGGGTGGCGGAGCCGCACTGCTAGGTTTGTTCCTTGGCGTTCTTTCGACGACCGTGATGAGCAAGCGCAGCGAGTACAACCTCGCCGTTCGCGATGGCAAAGCCGTTTACGAAGGCGTCCGCGTGGCAGCCGATCAAGTGACGGAAGCCAACCGACTCCTCGACCGGGCCGCAGGGACAGCCAAGGCGAGGCCAGGCGAAGGACCGTCGGTCGACTACGAAGCGATCGAGCAACTTCGCGCACTGCCGACACCGTTTACGGCCGCTGACTTTACTGGGCTCCACTACACGAAGTTCAACCGCGAGACGGTCAACGCGCTGTTCGTGTACGCGCGCCAGGTGGGCGAGCTTTGGGACAGGTTCGATAGTCTGGCTGCCAGGGTCCTTCCGGAGTCGCGTCGCGCTGAGCTCAATGAAGCGGCCCAGGACGAGACGGCGCTCACCACCAGCCCTACGGGTTGCGTTCCGACTCTAGGTGAAGGCGGCTTCCGCTGTGGTCTGGTGTACGTCGACATGCCTGATGCAGAGGCGGCTTCGACGAAGCTCAAGGTCCGCGTGACGCGGGGCAGCAAGCCGTTCGAGAAAGAGCTCTACGTGGGCCAGGACCTGCGGCAGAACTCCAGCAACTACGTGATTCTCACGAACCCGGAGCAATCCGCGGGAGTGCTTAGTCAGCGAAAGAACGCGTTCGCCTCGTACCGGCGGGACCTGGCGGAAATCGCGCGGCTCATGGACGCAACCCTCGAGACGCAGGGCGGGCTCGAGAGGGGTCTCGGAGCCGTCGCCGGGCTCGATGAGATCGCCAGCTTCTGACCTGAATTTCCGTTGAGGTATCGGGGGGTTTCGTCTGCGCTTCATTCGACGCACGACCCCTCCGCCTGCTATCCTAGCGTGTGGGGTGCCTCGCTATAGACTGCGATATCAGACGACCAATCTCGAGATGCCTCTCGGGGAGTTTGCGATTGGTCGAAGCTCGTCATGCAACCTCGCATTGGCGGACGGATTGGTGTCGCGAAAACACGCTGTGCTGCACGTCGGCCCCGACGCCGTCGTGGTCGAAGACCTCGGTAGCCGCAACGGCGTAGCGGTCAATGGTGTGCGGATCAACGCGCCCCGACGGTTGGCACACATGGACCGCGTGTACATCGGCTCACAAGAGCTCGTGCTGATCGACGCGTCGAAGCTCAAGGAGGGCACGAGCGAAACCGCCGACTACATCGTCTGCGAATTCTGCGGCGCGATCAATGGAAAGGCGAAGCGGCGCTGCGGCGAATGCGGAAAACGGCTCTCGTCGACAGCCGGTGAGACCATTGCAAGCACGACCAGCCGCGTGGACTCTTCATCCCACGCATGGGGCGCGGAGGACACTCGCACCGCGCGTGCACTCGACGTGATCGCGGGCATCGCGAGCAAGGCGATCGCCATGGGCCGATTCGAAGAAGCCGAGCGCATGCTGCTACCGCACCTCGATACTCTTCTCGAACGTGCGCTCGCGCATCGGCCGTTGAGCGACTCCGAAAAGGATGATCCCGATGCGCTGTTCGTGGGAGCGACCACCTACGCGTTGCAGTTGGCTGAGGGGTTGCGCGACACGAAGTGGATCGACTGGGTCTTTCGGATTCACACGGCCTCTGGCCGGCTCATGGAAGCGGAAACCATCGAATCGCTGCACAACCTCGTGCGGACCAACAAATACTCCAAGCCCCGCTACCTGCGCGCCTACCTGCATGTCATCCAGAACCGCTCCACGGACTACGGCGCCGCCCAGCGGTTCCTCGTGCGCCGTCTCGAAGGTTTGGAGCAGGTGGTTTCAGCCCACTAGCCCGCGCGGAGAGTCTCCGGCCCAGCGTGGCGTAACGCGCTCATCGCGTCGGCGAGCCGGGCGTCCGCCGGCAACTCATCGACGAGGGCAAGGACCTCACGCGAAGGTGGTTCGCCAGCGCGCCCGTACAACCTGGCTCCGATCTCGAGCCAACGCGCGCTCCGTAGGGCACATCCCAGACGGGCGGCGCACTCGGCAACACCGAGAACACGGCTCGGCTCGACCTCGACGCCCTCCTCGAGCTGCTCCTCGAGCTCCGACACGCCTCGCGACATCATTCGTTCTGCGTCAGCCAGGCGACCCTGGCCGATGGCGCGTTCCACCACTTGGGAAAGCAAATGGAACGTCCATCCCGATGCCGCGACCTCCCGAACCGACGTGCTGACGCCCTGCTCGGTTGCAATCGCGCCGCAGTGCGGGCACTGTGCGCTCGAGCTGGGATAGGGAACTGCGCACCCGGCGCAGAACGTGAGCCCGGACGTCGTCCGATGGTTCTTTTTCACGGGATTCGGGATCAGGAACACCAGCTCTTGCGTCCCGATGCGGATGCGGTCGCCATCCTCGAGGGTGGCGCGACCGACTAGTGGCCGTCCGTTGAGCTGTGTTCCGTTGCGACTGTGCAGGTCCTCGAGCGTCGGCTCAGACCCAGAGAGGTCGATTCGTATGTGTCGGCGCGACAGCATCGGATCGTCGATCGTCACGTGGCCCATCGAGCCTCGGCCAATGACGATTTCGTCGCCGGTCAGGTCGACCTCTTGTAGATGAAATCGCAGACGGTAGCGCAAACCAGAACCCCTCGAGACTCATCAGATTACTCGGGGAGACGGGGCGGTGTAAATCCTACCCACACCTACGTCGGTGCTATTTCTGTTCGTCGACTTCCGGCGTGTCATGGCGCCGAATCTCGCCGGTGATCCGATCCGCGATATCGGCGTGCTGATCGTCGTGGCTCTCGTCAGCGACCATGTCGACCAAGGTGTCGCTGGTGTCGGCCTGCGCTGGCTTGTTCTTCCGAAGCTCGGCGAGTCGGGCCACGGTCTTTGGATCCTCGAGGATCAGGCAGTAGAAGCCGTAGAATTCGTTGTTGTCGACCGCTCGCGCCAACACCCGGGACTCTCTCCACTCGTACCACTGCGTGGGCTCGGCGCCGGGCACGAGGGCCCCGTTCTTCTTCTTAGCCTTGCCGTAACGCTGCTGCAGGGCGCCGCCGAACTGGGCGAAGGTAGCGCCCTCGAATACGGAAGCGTCGAATGCGCGGTATCGCTTCCACAGGCGCTCTTTGATGAAGAAGAAATAGTCCTGCGTGTTCTTCGTTCGGACTCGAATCAAGGATTCGCCATTTCTGTGAGTGAACTCACCTTTGAGGTACCCGGAATCGTACGCGCTCGGCGTGCCGTCGAACTCGAAGTACGAGTCGCGAATCTCCCGGGCCTCCTCAGCCATCTTGTGGCGGAGCCGGTCCTCCTCGATCGCATCGGTCGTCTTGGAAATCGGCTCCGCGTACGAGGCCTCGATGTCCTTCTTCAGGTGCCGATACACCTGCTTGGGCGTCCAACCCCATTGAATCTCGCCCATGGACTGCTCGAGCGCACTCGGCCCGCGATTGCTAGCGCTGCCCGTGTCCGCATAAACGCCCGCGCCAAGCACCAGCCCAAAGGCCAGCAAGAACGCCCCATAAGATGAACGTCGCATACCTAATCCCCTCACCCCCACAAGTTAGCACCCAGGCCACCTCCACCACAAAAAGGGGTCAGGCCCCTTTTTGAAAGGGTTAACCCCATTCTAAGGGGGTCTGACCCCTTTTGGGGGGGCGGGTTCGCCTCCGGGGGGACTGCCACCCTCCTGGAGCTCCAGGAAGAGCATCGTGCCGCCGGCTACCGCGGCGGGCATGAAGAAGAGGTTGACCAGCGGGATGAAGAGCAGGAGCCAAACTCCGGTGCCGAAGCCCGCTACGGCGGGGAGCTGGCGGCGGGTGAAGGCGACCCTGTCACGCACGGACCAGTTGCGGCGAGCGGCTGGCCAGTCGACGTAGTCGATGCCGAGGTAGGCCGCGGTGAGCGCGAAGCCGACGAGAGAAATGACCTGGCCAAGCCCCGGGATGACGAACGATGCGAGGAACATCGGGCCGACGACGGCGAGGTAGACCAGCACCTTCAAGAGCTCGAGGCGGACGGTTCGGGCGATGTCTGCGAGCATGCGAACGAACGAAAACGGTGGCGCCGACTCGCCAGTCAAGATGTGCTCCACGGCTTCGCTGAGCGCATCATTGAACGGTGCGGCCACCACACTCGAGAACACGAGGACCAGCACCAGCCCGAGGAGCGTGATGAGAATCCCCGCAATCAACTCGATGAGCCAGCGCAGCGCGCTCAGTAGACCACCGACCCACCCGGTCACCTCGTTCCAGCTTTCGGGAAAGAGAGACCACAGAGCGCCGCCGAGATCGTCGTAGTAGCTGCCAGCGCCGTAGAACACGGCGCCCAGTGCGAAGCCCGTGATCAGGATGGGGAACACCCAGTACCGAGCCAGCTGAGGATGCTGAAGGTACGCGAACCGCATGCCGCGAAGCGCATACGACAAGCCGCGCGCAAAACCGATGGGCGACTTCGCCACGGCCGCGGCACCTCGAGCTACGCCCCTCATAGTGCTACGGCGCCAAGCGGGATCAACGGCTTCAAGTCTTCGTCGTCGAAGCGCAGCTGAAGCCCAAAGAAGTAATCACGGCCGCCGTTGATGACGTTGTCGACGCCCGCCAAAAGCCAGAAGCGGCGGATAATCTCGAACCCGGCACGAATACGCATTCGCGGCCAGATGCGCCGGCCAAACTCGAAGATGTCTGTATTGAGCTCGAGCCGGTCCTTGATGACCTTGATGTCCATGCCGAGGCCGCCGGTCGACTCGATGATGCCGAAGCGGAATGTCGCAAAGGAGATGGACTTACCGAACTGCGCGGAGAACTTGAGTCGGTTGCTGCGCGAGATCACGGTTTGCTTGTACTCGTTCGGGTAGAAAAGCGGCGGCGGGCTCGTGCGGACGATGCTCTCCGACACGCTGACCGAGCCGCGTGGGTCGTCGATGACCTGGACAAGGAAGTAGCGCCCTTCCCGTGGCTTCAGGTAAATCGAGAAATAAGTCTTGAAGGCGTTCGATAGCGCGTAGTACTCGCTGCGAAGTTCCACGATGGTTCGGAGCCGGTTCAGGCCGCCGACGAAATTGTTCAAGCCCTCTGCGACGCCCTCGACCTCGTCGATGAGGGCTTCGTCCTGTGTGAGGCGCCCGATGGTGCCCTCGCCTCGCGCGGTGCGGCCGGTCACCTCTTTCACATCTGCGAGCACTGCATTGAGTTGCTCAGCGGCGCGATGGATCGACGCAATGGTATCGTCGACCTCCGCAACGCCGCGGTCGATGTCGCCCTTGCGCTTGTGAATGATTTCACTCAGGTCGTCGGTGGCGAGCTCGACGTTCTCCATGATGCGAACGATCCGCGGACCCGCCTCATCGGTGACCTCCTTGATGTTCTCGAGCGCATCACTGAGATTGCGTAGTGCGCTCTGCATGCGATCGCCGGCCTCCTCAGTGCCGAATGCCCGCTCCATCTGGGCCGTGATCTTCTTGACGCTCTGAGCGATGTCGTTGACGGTCACCATGATGTCGTCCGTCTGAACCCCTTTGTCGGCGGCACGGATCTGACCGCCATCCGGGATCTCGGGAAGGCCCGGGGTGCCAGGACGAATGACCAGTGCGCGCTCCCCGAGCAGTGAGAGGCTCCTCATCGTGACGCGGGCATCGTCGTACAGCGTGATGCTCCCCTCGATGCGCAGATCGACCCGGGCGCGATCGCCCT
>JBGUEF010000142.1:0-8301 GCA_041821485.1 Deltaproteobacteria bacterium | reverse complement strand
ACCGGTCGCCTTCGACGATGGTTCCGACGGGCCGCGAGAGCTCTTCGAACCTCACCAAGTACTTACGGACGACGCGATCCATGATCTTCACGCGCGCTCCTTCTAGCTTGGCCAGTTGCTCGGGAGTCGGATTGTCCGCGCTTGCCAGAGGCATGTCTTCCTTGCGTCGCCGATAGTAGAGGGTGCATCCCTTTACATCGAGCTCCTCGGCGGTGAGGCCATGGGCCTCGAGCGTTCGTGGAATCCCCTTGATCTCCATCTCGACGATGTCGACCTCGATGCCTCGCCCGCGCAAGGCTCGCGTGTAGAGCTCGAGATTGACGATTTTCACGACGTCGATTGACGCGAGCCCACCGCCGACGACCATCGCGCCGTCCGGCACGTCGAAGGAGGGCCCATCGTAGCCTTCGTCTTCGTAGTGGTTGAACCAGTAGACGAATTCGTTCTGGTACACGAGCCCGCGACCCTCGTAGGCATCTGCTCCTTCGACGGGCAGGCCCCGGTCGCGCCATGCGCCGTTTGCGAGCACGACCGCGCTGAACCCAACCTCGCCATAGAGCTCCGCCCAGGAAAGCTCGTTTCCAATCTGCGTCTTCGGGACGAAGATCACGTCGTCGCTGCCGAGGTTCTCGTTGATCTTCTTGTACTCCTTCACGCGCAGCTTCTCGTGCCAGCGTGGCAAGCCGTCCTCGATTTTTCCGTAAGGCCGCGGACCCTGCTCGAACACCACGGGGATTGCCCCTCGCGTGGCGCATGCGGCTGCGGCCTCTGACCCGGCGACGGCTCCCCCGATGATTGCCACGACCGGCCTCGGCTCCGTCGCGTCCCTCAAAACTTGGAGCGCGTTCACGGGGGGTGGTCTAGCCCGATTCGACGCGCGGAACAACCGCTGCGCTACATGAAGCGGGACACTCCGCGAACGCCCGTGCTCTGCAAGTCGTCGCTGAACTGGTACTCCGGATCGAGCAGATCGTTGATACGGTCCATGACGAGATCTACGGCGCCTTGAAACTTGTCGCGATGCCGGTGTTCTGCCTCCGCAGAGAAGGGCGCGTAGTCCTCATGGATGTGAAACTCAGAGAGCTCCTCGTACGGAATCGGCTCGCCGATACGATATACGATCGTGCCTGATTTTCCGATTGGCAGTGAGCCCGTGTACACCAGGTCGCAGCCGTTGCAGCCAATGGGGACGATGGTCTTTCTGTAACGAAGCGCGACCTCCATCATTCCCGTGCGGCCACGCGGGAGTCGGATCGACCGCGTCCCCTGAGGGAAGACGAGCAGGTCGAGCCCAAGCTCGAAAGAGCGTTCGTTGAGCCGGACGAACTCGGCCATCATCGCCGTGAACACGCGGTTGATTCCGACGGCGTACGAAGCCTCACTCGGATCGAAGTCCATGCCGAGAATGTCGCGCCTGGTGTCGAAGAGCTTTGTCGGAATCGCCGACACGTCGACCGTACTCGGGTCTCCGTCCGGTTCCGCTTCCGCGTTCACCAGCGCACGCAGGGCGTCGTACTCGGCCTGCTTGGGCCGCCTTCCCATTGTTAGCGTGAAGTCCTTGGTGATGATGTACCCGCGCGACACCGTCGGAAGGTTGCTGGTGAGCTCCATGAAGGTGCCGACGAGGGGGCTTTCGTAATACTTCCCCTTCACCCAAACCGTGATGTAGCGCTGCTTCAGCTTCCACATCTTGTACATGAACGGGAAGTAGTTGAAGCGGTCCGTGTGGTTCATCGCGTAGATGACCGGTTCGTTCGGTATCTTTTCCATTCCCTCGACTCGAATGTCGATGCCGGGGAAGCGGTTGTAGTTCGGAGTCAGGACCGTGTGGCCGAAGAACACCTGGCCGATCGGCCGCTTCATCAGCCGGATGCGCTTGAGCCGCGGGAGATCGAGCATCGGACGGGTACGATGTGCTCAAAACGTCCCCGCTTGTCAATTTGGGCATCTGCCGACGGCAGATGAGCGCCAGCTCGATCCCCTCGTCGAGGGTTCGATGGTCGGATGGACGCAGCGAGCCGGAGCATCGCCTGGTGGGGCCACATCATGCGTTCCGGCTGACTTTTCCCCGGGGGGTGCTACAAAAACCAAAGCGCAGCGAGTATCAAGAAAGATTCCTCCCGAACTGGCGAGGCGATCCAAGACGACTTACGTTGCGCCGAAGGGAAAAAGGAGACTGAGTGGCGAGACGCAGCCCTAGAGGCAGGAAAAGGAAGTTCGAGCGCAACTTCGAGCAGGACGACAAGCGCGATGACCACATCAAGCTTAGCGGCGTGGTGAGTCAGGTCTACGCAGGCGGCCAGTTCGAGGTGACGACGGACTCCGGCGCTGCCGTGCGTGCGCAGCTTTGCGGCCGAATGCGCAAGTTCAGGATCCGCGTGATCCTTGGTGACCGTGTGACAGTGGCGCTGTCCCCATATGATCTCACGCACGGCATGATCGTGTTTCGCGATAAGTAGCTCCCAGTGTACGAAGGAGCGTTCCGCATCCTCAGAGCACTCGGTGATGGTCGATCGCTCTCCCAGGACGAGATCGTTCACGCTGCGGGCGAAGCGTCGTCCGTCGTTCGCGATGTCATCGAACACTATCCGAAGTGGTTCGAAGATAGTGAGCGCCGCTTCCGTTGCTCGGAGCGGGGGCTCGCGGCGTTGGCGCGCGAGCTGGTGGCTCGAGAGTCGTGCGAGGCCGGCGCCGAATCCTGGCGCACGCCATACGAAGCGATGGCCGCGGAGCGCCCTGCGCCAAAGCGTGCGCTCGACCAGGTTTACGTGACGATGGACACCGCTGTGCGCCGCGCCGAGCTTCTACTCGAGGCCGGCGAGCACCAGCGCGGGCTCGTGTTCTTGGGTGACGACGATTTGACCAGCGCGGCGGTCCAGCTCGCGGGCGCGGGTCGCAAGGTCACCGCTGTCGATAGCGACGAAGAGATTCTCCAGATCCTGGCCCGTCACGCTGCCCAGCACGGTTGGGAGCACGACACGGTGCACCACGACTTACGGCAACCGATCCCCAAGGCGATGCGCGGTCGCTACGGCGCCGTGTTTACGGACCCTCCGTATGCGCTCGAGGGTTTTCGGCTTTTCGTCAGCAGGGCGGCGGAGATGCTCAAGCCTGATGGGAGGCTTTATGTGTGCTTCGGCCAAAGCCGCCGGGCCAGTGAGCGCGGCCTACAGAAACAGCGTGTCCTTGGCGAGGCAGGTTTCCTGATCGAGGCAGTCTTCGAAGATTTCAATCACTACGACGGCGCCGAAGCGATAGGGTCGCGCAGTGCGCTTTGGCGGTGCCGGGTCACTCCCGAGACACGTCCATTGGTCCGGGGCGAAGTCGAAGGCCCTCTATATACCAGCCGCCCTCCCACCACCTAGGTTTGGGAGGCGATGATTTCGTCGCACCAGGCGATGAAGTCGTTGGTCACTTCTTGGCGATTGGTTTCGTTGAGCGTCTCGTGGCGCGCGTTCGGATAGAGTTTGAGCCGAACGTCGAAGATCGCAGCACGCTTGTAAGCGTTGTAGAGGCTCTTCATGCTCTTGCCGTAGTCGCCGACCGGGTCTTGGTCGCCCGCGAAGAGATAGATAGGCATGCCCTTGGGCACCTTGTTCACGTTTTTGGGGTTCGCGTTGCGGTCGAGCGCGTCCAGCACGTCGATCCAGGCCTGGGTCGAGACCGCGAAACCACAAAGGGGGTCTGCGACGTACTTATCGACCTCTTCGGGATCGCGTGAAAGCCATTCGAACTCGGTGCGCGCGGGCGAAAACGGTTTGTTGTATTCGCCAAACGTGAGTCGCTGCATGACAGGGCTCGGATTGCGCTTTCCGACGCGCGCGCGCTCGATGCGCGCAACAACCTTCCCAAGCATGGCAATCGGCGGAGGCTTTCCGGCCGAACCAGACAACGCTGCCGCTACCATGTCGCTCGGGTGCTCGAAGAGGAGCTGCTGCAGGACGAACGAGCCCATCGAGTGCCCGAGCACGATGATGGGAAGGCCCGGGTGACGCTTGGCGATTTCGCGATTCACGCCATGCGCATCTTCGACAATTCGATTCCAACTGTCGCTGTCGGCCATGTGCCCAGGGGGAGTCCCGTCGGGAACGCTCTCGCCGTGCCCGCGATGATCGTGCGCGTACGTCGTGTACCCGGCAGCAGCGAGGGCCTGCGCCAGACGCGCATACCGGGACCCGTACTCCGCCATCCCATGCAACACCTGAATGATCGCCTTCGGCTTCTCCACGGCCCAGCCGCTCACGTGAAGATTCGCCCCGTCTACCGTTTGAAACGCAAAATTCACCGACTTCATACGCCGCCCAGCATACTCGATTTAGCCCTTCCAAAAAGGGGACAGTCCCCTTTTTGGAAGGGTTAACCCCAGGTACTCGTGTGAGTGCGGCAGCGTGAGGATGAAGGGCCCACGTGCCTCATCAGCGATTAAAGGGGTCTGCCCCCTTTAACGGCCTCAATCGATCTCTAGGAAGCGGGCCCAGAGGTTTAGGCCTAGGTCGCAGTAGTTTTGGAGGACACTGACCATTGAAGAGCGCTTGTCCTCGTCGACTAGGGGTTCGGGCAGGAGTGGGTCTAGGACGACTTGACGAATGCCCTCTCTCCCTAGGAGAAACACCTCGCGCACCGAGTCGTTGAGAGGGAGCTCCTCGAGACGCCGCATGCTGACGGTCAGCTCGCCGTGGAGCTTCGAGTAGGTCTCTTCCAGGCTTGGGCTGTCCCAGAGCGCACGCGCGCGGCGTTCCTGATCTGCGCTGAGCTGTTCCATCCGAAACACCGATGCATCCGAATCGAGGCCGAGCGCAGCAAGCTCGTCACGGACGCCATCGATGCCGTGGTTCAGATTGTTCGGCCGCAGGAAGAGGCCGGGCTTCAGCTCCTCGAAGCCGAGGAAGCGCAGCGCTCTCAAGCGGCGGCGCAGGGCAGGGCGATCGGTGCGCGAGAGATCCGCGGTGAACACCGCCGCCCAGGATCCGTCCCAGTCGCCGACTCGGTTGGAGACTGTTCGCCACCCGTGGATCTTGTCGTTGACCACCTGGGCGCTCGGGCCGAGCCGGTACTCACCGCGACCGGGTGATTCGAGCAGCCCCTCAGCTCGTAGGCGTACGATCGCGACGCGCACGCTGTTCTCGGCGATGTCGAAGACCGACGCCGCTTGTACGAGGGACCGCACAGGCAGCACACCTTTGTAGATCGACTCGCCGGCGGACAGGACCTCCAGCACGACGGATTTTGCGCTCACATTCATAAGTGTAATTACGGAGAAACATAAAACAGTCTATTGGTTGTAATAGAACATGTTTCACCTCTCTTCTAGCGCAGGCTTTGCGTCCAGGCCAGCCGATGCTGACAGAAGGCGCCTCGGGGGCTAAGAATGCCCGCGATGGTTCGGCTCAGCGTCAACGTAAACAAGGTCGCCACACTCCGGAATTCCCGTGGTGGGGCGGCGCCGAGCGTGGTCGAGGCGGTACAGGTTTGCGTCGAGGCAGGGGCTCCGGGAATTACGGTGCATCCTCGCCTGGACGAGCGGCACATTCGGCCCGGAGACGTCTACGATATTGCTGAGGCGCTCGAGCCGGTGCGGGACCGCGTCGAATACAATATCGAGGGCGACCCGCGCCCGGACTTGATCGAGATGGTTGAAAACGTGCGGCCGGATCAGTGCACGCTGGTGCCTGTGCGGCCGGGTGAGCTGACGAGTGAGGCTGGCTGGCCGGCGGACACTCCCAGGGCTGAGCTGGCGGAGCTCATTCGGCGTTTGCACGACCAACGGGTGCGGGTGAGCGTGTTCGTCGATCCAGAGCCGGCGCCGATCGACTGGGCGGCGGAGCTCGGCGCGGACCGTATCGAGCTCTATACCGAGCCGTATGCCCGCGCCTTCGAACGTGGCGGCGACGCGCTGAGCCAGAGCCTCGAACGCTATCGTGATGCGGCCGAACGCGCTGCCGGCAACGGGCTCGGCGTGAACGCTGGGCATGACCTCGACCTCGCAAACCTACCGACCTTCCTGACCCTGCCCCATATCGACGAGGTCTCGATCGGGCACGCCCTGATGGCGCGCGCCGTGTTCGTCGGGCTGGGGTCCGCAGTTGCGGAATACCTGCAAATTACAGGGTTGCGTTGACAGCTGGGCCGAGTTTCCTAGAGTGCGGCCGTTATGGCGAAAAGGACCCACAGCAATCCGGTCACCGCGGTCCTCAGCGGGTTGCTCGATCAGCGAAGCAAGGATCCGAAAGTCGCGCCTGTACCCCCTGGGGTGCGGCTCGACGGAAGGACCTGCCTGGTGACCGGCGCCAACAGCGGGCTCGGCAAGGCCATTGCGATTCGGTTCGCGACACGCGGGGCGCACGTGATCATGGCCTGCCGAAGTGGGATCCCGGAAGCGGGCCAAGACGTTCGTGCAGCGAGCGGCAGCGACAAGGTCGAGATGATCGAGGTCGACCTGAGCGACTTCGATTCGATGACAGCCTTCTGCGACCAACTGCGTGATCGGAACGTTACACTTGACGTCGCAGTGTTCAATGCGGGTGTCGTGCCAGTCACTTCGCGACAGAGCAAGCACGGCCTGGAGCTGATGTTCGCAGTGAACTTCTTGGCGAAATTCGTCCTGCTCAACCGGCTCCTCCATGATGGGGTCATCCCCAACGCAGTCTTCGGCCACAACTCCCGTGCCGAGGACCCGCCGCGTGTGATCTTCGTGTCGTCTGAGACCCATCGGAGCTCGATCCCAATCGACTTCGACACCTTCGGCGAGCCAGTCGAGTATGGCGTGTCGGACGGCGTGAAGTACTACGGCCTCAGCAAGTTGCACCTGACGACCTACTTTCAAGAGCTCTCGAGGCGCCTCAATCCTGGTGGTAACGGCGACAATCCAGATGTCTGTGTGCACGCGCTCTGCCCCGGCGCGATCAACTCGAACATGGCGCGTGAGGCGCCCACCTGGCTCAAGCCGATTCTCAAGCCGGTGATGGCCCTTTTCTTCCAGAGCCCTGAGAAGGCTTCAGTCCCGGTCGATTACCTCGTAGCCTCCAGCGAGATGGGCGGGAAGACCGGCGAATACATGCATATGCTGCGGATCAAAGATCCGTCGGAAGCCTCGATGGACCCAGAGAACGGCGCGCTGCTGTGGACGAAGGCCGAGGAGCTGCTGCGTAAGCACGATGTGATTTAGGAAAGCCGAATGACTGACGACTTCAGCCAGGAAGAAAAAGAAATCCTCGACGGGACGGTCTGGAACCGGTTCTGCGACACGCTCAAGATGGCGGGAAACGTGGTGCTTGGGCCGAACACGCCGAGCGACCCAATGAACCGCATGGAAGGCTTCCGGTACTTGAGCCGGATCACGCGCGCCGCGTTACAGACGTTCGTCGAGCACAACGACCCGCGTGCGCCCGTGCTGCAGCGAGTGGTGCACGAAACCGCAAAGATGGGCGCCGACCATCCCGACAACTACTACCAGAATGCGGCGATCAGTGGTGAGTACGAGTACCGCATTCGAGGCAACCGCGGCTCCGTCCAATACCTCGGATTTTTCACTCAGATGGGCAACTACGGACAAGGCCGCGGGATGCCGCCAACCGGGTACCTCGAAGCCTCATCGCTCGAGATCGAGCCCGACGGCACGTTTGAGATCATTCTCAGCACCGAAGAGAAGTCTGGGAACTGGCTTCCGATGGAGAAAGAAACGGGCACGCTCATCGTGCGGCAGACGTTCCTGGACCGTGCAAACGAGACGATTGCCGACCTCCAGATAGAGCGGATCGGCGGGGACGGGCAGCCGTCGCCGTTCGACCCGGTGAAGTGCGCAGAGGGCTTGACGATGTCGGCTGGCCTCGTGGCGGGCGCGGCGATCATGTTCGCGAGCTGGGCGGAGAACTTCAAGAAGTCCACAAACAAGCTCCCGCGGATGCCGCAGGAGGTGTCGAACCAGGCGGGCGGCGTGCCCGACATCGCCTACTACCACAGCTACTGGAAGCTGGCGCCCGACGAAGCCCTGGTGATCGAGGCGACGCCCCCCGAGTGCGAGCATTGGAACTTCCAGCTCAACAACTACTGGATGGAGTCGCTCGACTATCGCTACTACCCGATTCACGTGAACAAGCACACCGCGAACTACCGTCCGGATGGGTCGGTGCAAGTGGTGGTGGCGGCGGAGAACAAGGGATTCGACAATTGGATCGACACGGTTGGCCATGAAGAGGGCACGATGTGTTGGCGATGGGTGCGCGCAAACGAGCACCCCGAGCCGCAGACCCGAGTGGTGAAGCTCTCCGAGCTCTGAGGCCTGCGATGCCCCCTAGCGAAATT
>JBGUEF010000141.1:0-8350 GCA_041821485.1 Deltaproteobacteria bacterium | reverse complement strand
GACGCCCGATGAACGGCTGAAGCGCCTGCTCGACCATCGCTGCGTCGAGCGGCGGCACGTCCGCGGTCTCGGTGACCTCGCCATCTGCATCGTGCGAGTCGGTCTCCGCACCCAGCGCGATCGTGACCTGGTACCGCTTATCGTCGGACTGAAGGTGGGACACGAGCTTGGTGCCCTCCCCGACGGCGACGACCAGCACCCCCGTCGCGAGCGGATCCAGCGTTCCCGCATGCCCGACCGACCGCTGTCGCAACGCTTTTCGGACGCGCTGCACGACATCGTGCGACGTGCACCCCGCCGGCTTGTCGACGACCAGGATGCCGTTCATGCGAAGTGCTTCGCGAGCTCCGCCCGCAACCGTTCGTCCGCTTCGTCAATCGTGATGTTGAGCTGAGTCGCCGCTGCGGCTCGATGCCCACCGCCATTGAGGGCCGTGGCGATCACCGATACATCAGCATCCCCGCTCGCACGGAGGCTGATCTTGGTCTCGAGGTGATTGCCCCCGGCGCCTCGCACCGGCCACTCCCAGAGCAGCGCCCCGATCTCCGCGCCTTCGACCCGCCGCGCATAGTTGACCATGCCCTCGACCATGTCGTCGTTCCCGCCGCAGATATCGATCATTTCGCGGGTGACACGCATGATGGCCACCCGTCCGTCGAACGCCATCTCGAGGGTCGCGATGATCGCCGAAAGCAAACGGAGGCGCGCAGGCTCCCATCGCTCGAACAACTGGTAGGCCACGTGCCAAGGGTCGGCCCCTGCTTCGACGAGCCGCGCACCCAAGCGCAGGGTTGCCGGCCTCGTAGTCGCGTAGCGAAACCCACCCGTGTCCGACACGATCGCGGCATACAAGGGTGTCGCGGACCCCTCCGGCAGGGACTCGAGGCCGAGCTCTTCGATCAGCCGAACGACGACCTCTCCGGTCGCCGCCGAGTTGGTGTCTCGGTACACGACGTCGCCGACATCATCGTGGGCGTGATGATGATCGATGATCACCACAGGGCCGGTCACCTCCGGGCCGGGGAAGCCAGGTGGCAGGAGCGCCTTAGCCGCGATGTCCATGACCCATGTCGCGTCGTACCTCGTGCCCTCGGGCACCTCTGCGATCCCATCTTCGCCGTCCATCAAGAAGAGGAGCGAGTCTGGAATCTCTTCGGGCATGAACAGCGTCGCCTGTTTGCCGATCGCGCGAAGTGTCTTGATCAGCCCGAGGGCCGAGCCGAGCGAATCCGCATCCGGGCGCCGGTGACATGCGACCAGGAAGCGCTCGCCGTTGCGGGCAACCTCGACCACGTGTTCAATCACTTGGAGTCCTCCGAGCCGTCGTCTGGATCTTCTCGGATCTCTTGCAGGATGGACTCGATCCGAAGCGCCGAATCCACAACCTCGTCCCAGTAGAACTCCAGCTTCGGCACGTGCCGGAGCTGCAGCCGTGGCCCTATCTCATGGCGAAGGAAGCCGCTCGCACGGCCTAGCGCCGCAACCACTGCTTCCTGTCGATCCGTATCGATCTCCTCGAGCACGCGCACGTACACGCGCGCGATGCTCAAGTCATCGGTCATCCGTACGGCCGAGACCACGACATCCTTGGCCGCGGGGTCGCGCACGCTTCCGCGAAGCATGAGATCCATCAGCTCGCTCCGGATGCGCTCCGAGACACGGTCTGCCCTTCGAAAGCCCTTTTGCGCCATGACTCAGCCCGTCCAATCCCCGAGCTCGCCCAGGGAAACCAATTCGGTCGAGCGGTCCAACACGACCGCTTCCGACGAGCCTTCGACGAACGAAGCGATCGAATCGAGCATCGAGTTCGCGTGACGGCGATCGCCCGAGACCACGGCAAAACCAAGCGTGGCTCGCCGATGTGCGTCTTGCTGTCCGACTTCGGCCGCCGACACATTGAAACGGTTCTTGGTTCTATCGAGCACCTTGCGCACGATCGACCGCTTGGCCTTCAGCGAGGTCACCCCCGGCAACGAAAGCGAAATCTGGCAAACGCCAACGACCATGTTCAGACCTCTCGGCGCTCAGCTCACTCGAGCGTCGCCTCGACCTGTTTCTCTTCGTAGCACTCGATGATGTCTTGCTCTTTGACGTCGTTGAAGCCCTGAAGCCCGATGCCGCACTCCATGCCAGCCTGGACCTCTTTGGTGTCTTCTTTGAAGCGTCGGAGCGAGCCCATCGGGCCCTCCCATATGAGCACGCCGTCGCGTACGAGACGCGCCTGAGCACCGCGGTTGATCTTGCCTTCGAGGACCATGCAGCCCGCAATGGTGCCGATCTTCGGGATGCCGAACGTCTGCCGAACCTCCGCCTTGCCGAGATCCTCCTGGACGATCTTCGGCGCGAGGAGACCCTTCATCGCGGCCTTCACCTCATCGATAGCCTCGTAGATGACGCTGTAGGCTCGAATCTCGACGGACTCCTTCTTGGCCGTCGACGAGGCCTTACCCTGCGGCCGCACGTTGAAGCCGAGGACGATGGCCTGCGAAGCGCTTGCGAGCATGACATCGTTCTCGGTGATGCCGCCGACGCCGGTATGAATGACGTTGACCTTGACCTTCTCGGTCGTGAGGTCGGTGAGCGAGCTCTGGAGTGCCTCCACCGAGCCCTGCACGTCGGCCTTGACCACGAGCCGAAGCTCCCGGACGTCGCCGCTCTGCATGAGAGCCTGGAACTGATCGAGACCCCGCAGGCCGCCGGTGGGCGCGACGGTCGTGCTGCCTGGCTTCTTCCGCGCCCCGGCCACCCGCTGGGCCTTGCGCTGGTCGGTCACCTCATAGAACAGGTCACCGGCGGCTGGCAGCTCCGCCAAACCGAGCACCTCGACCGGCGTGGCCGGGCCTGCGCTCGAAAGTTGATTGCCCCTGTCATCGGTCATCGCGCGAACGCGGCCCCAGGAACCGCCGGCCACGACATAGTCGCCTGCATCCAAAGAACCGTCTCGAATCAAGACGTTAGCGACCGGACCTCGCCCGCGGTCAAGATATGCCTCGAGCACGACACCCTCGGCGGGGATCTCCGGGTTCGCCGTGAGCTCCAGAAGCTCCGCCTGAAGCACAACATTCTCGAGAAGAGAATCGACACCCTCGCCGGTGATCGCTGAGCACGGAATGAAGCTCGTTTCTCCGCCCCACTCCTCCGGCTGAAGGCCCAAGGCGGCGAGCTCGTTCTTCACCGTGTCGGGATTCGCCTCTGGCTTGTCGATCTTGTTGACCGCCACGACGATCGGCACGTTGGCCGCTTGGGCGTGAGCCACGGCCTCTCTGGTCTGGGGCATGACGCCATCATCGGCGGCCACCACCAGGACGACGATGTCGGTGGCCTGGGCACCTCGGGCGCGCATGGCCGTGAATGCCTCATGGCCCGGCGTGTCGAGGAAGACGACCGTGCCCCGGTCGGTGTCGACGCGGTACGCGCCGATGTGCTGGGTGATGCCGCCTGCCTCGCCCGCAACGACGTCGGCCTCGCGAATCTTGTCGAGGAGCGAAGTCTTGCCGTGGTCGACGTGACCCATGACCGTGACGACCGGAGGCCGATGCTGCCGGTCGTCGGCCTTGTCCTCGAACTCGCCGCGCGCGTCGCCAACGATTTCGTCCTCGCTCCGCGCAACGTTCTCGACCTCGTAGTTGAACTCGCCCGCCAGGACGGCTGCGGTGTCCGCATCGAGCGTGCTGTTGATGTGGACGCCCGAGACGCCTAACTCCATCAACTTCATCAAGACTTCAGTGGCCTTGAGACTCATGCGCTGCGCGAGTGTCTGGAGCTGCACGTTGTCGTCGATGCGAATCACCCGCTTCTGCGCGCTCGGCACCGTGATTTCGGTCTGTTTCGGCTTCTTACCGGGTTGCAAACGCTTCTTGCCGGGGCGCCCCTGCGGGCGGCCGGTCGGCCCGATCGACGAACGGCCACGGATCTCACGACGCCGGGGTGCGTGCTGCTCCCGCTGGGCTGCGTGTTCCGCAACGATGCGACGACGCGTGCCTTCGGAAAGCGGCGTGGCGCTGGGGGCCTTCGCCTTGCCGCGGCGCATGACGCCTGGCGGCAACGCATCGTGAGCGAAGCGACCCTGCTCCTCCTGCTCCGCCGTGGGCGCTTGAGCTGCGGGAGGCGGCTCTGCCGGGGGCTGCTCTGCGGCAGGCTCCGGTGCTGCTGCAACGGGAGGCGGTTCAGCCGGCTCCGGGGCCGCGACCTCGGGGGGCGCTTCCAGTGGCGCGGACTCGATCGAGGGCTCCGGCGCCGAAGTGGAGGCTGCTGCTGCAGGTTCGGCAACGGGCGCTTCCACTGGCGGGGTCGCCGGCGCATCAGCCGCCACGGGCTCGGCCTCGTCGACCTTCTTGCGTCGCTTCCGGCGAACGACGGTGGGCCGAATTCGTTCTTCGACCATCGCCTCGCTGCGGTCCTTGCCGAGCGAACGTTTGATGCGGTCCACTTCGACCGGGTCGAGGACGCTCATGTGATTGCGCACCTGGATCCCGAGGGTCGCAATTCGTTGGATCAGGTCGCGGTTCTCGACCCCCAACTCTCGAGCGACCTCGTAGACTCGAACCTTACTCATCCATCCTCCGATAGGGCCTCGATGTGCGACAGGCAATCCAGAATCGCAAGGGCGATGCCCCGATCCATGACCAGGAGGACACCTAGCTCCGAACGACTGAATGCGTCCCCCAAGCTGGCCTTTGTCCCCCAAGTCGCCGTCGCGCAACCAAGCGCCGTTGCAACGTGTGCGAGCTCATCCCCGCGACCACGCGAATCCTTTGCGCGGATCAACAGATCCCCTTTGTTTGCCTTCAGAGCGGAACGAACCGCATCGCCCCCGAGAGCGAGGCTGCGCGCTCGCTGGGCGGCGCTGAGCAGTCCCGAGGCGCGCTGTTCGAACTGCTGCGCGATCATCCGTTCGAGGCTTTGCGGCTCGATCTGAGCGACCCCGCGAAGCGCACGCGCCAACCCGCCACGGAGCGCGGCCGAGCGAATGCATGCCCTCTTCGGATGCACCGAGACGCCCCGCCCGCTAAGCCGCCGGCCGAGGTCCACGGCCACGAACGGCTCACTGTCCCCGACCACGAGGCGCACGAGCTCGGCGCGCTCGGCGCGCTTACCGCACCCAGCGCACATCCGCCGCGAAGGCTTGTCTCGTTCGCTCTTAGCCATGACGTCCAGCATCACCGGTTACTCCTGCTTGGTCTCCATAGGCTCTTCGGTCTCAGCCCCGCCTTCGGACTCGGTGCCGCTCTCGGCCTCGGCCGCAGTCGCTGCGTCTGCCGCCGCCGCTGCCTCGGTCGCTGCAGCTGCCTCTGCAGCTGCCGCCGTCTCTGCCGCCGCCTCCGCAACCGCCGCTGCTTCAGCCTCCAAGCGCGCAGCCTCCGCCTGTGCCGCGGCAATGCTCTCTTGCATCTTGGCGTCGATGGGAGGCCACTCGGTCTCGACGAACTCTGCAACGGCCGCCTTGAGGGCCTGTGCCTTGGCGGCGCCGAGGCCCGACTTGATCGCCAGGCGGTCGGTGTCCTCTTCGCTTCTGATCACATCCAGGGATGCATAACCGTTCTGCTCGAGTAGGTCGGCAACTCTCGCATTGACTCCGCGCACCAGGAGAAGCTTGTCGCGCTCCGCAGGCGCCTCGGTCCGATCGACCATCGCAGCCAACCTCTCCTGGCGAAGCTCCTCCATCGCCGTAGCAGCGTCTTCACGCAGCTTCGCCACGTCGTCGGCCGAGATTCCCGGCACCGACGCCAGCTCGTTTTCGCTGGCGTCGACCACCTCGTCCAGGCTTCGGAAGCCCATCCGATAGAGCGATGTAGAAAGCGCCTCGTTGGTGCTCAGGCGCGATAGCGCGTCTATCGCCTCTTCCTCGATCTGTTGGAAGCGGGATTCACTGACGATGTCGAGCCTCCAGCCGCTGAGCTGCGAGGCGAGCCGCACGTTCTGACCGCGGCGGCCGATCGCCAGCGACAGCTTCGCGTCCGGCACCACCAGCTCCATGTTCGAGTTGCCTTCGTCGATGACGACGCGGACCACCTCCGCCGGGGCGATGGCGTTGCACACGAAGCGGGCCGGGTCGCGATCCCAGGGCACGATGTCGATCTTTTCGCCCCGGAGCTCTTGAACCACCGCCTGCACGCGTGAGCCCTTCATGCCCACACAGGCGCCGACCGGATCGACGTCGGAATCACGGCTGCTCACCGCGATCTTCGAACGAGCCCCCGGCTCGCGAGCGGCGGCAACGATGCGAACGATGCCTTCGTAGATCTCCGGAACCTCCATCTCGAAGAGCTTCACGAGAATGCCGACATCTGTACGGGAAAGAATGATCTGCGGCCCGCGCGCCTCGCGGTCGATGTCTTTCAAGAGGGCCACGATGCGGTCCCCGGGTCGGTAGCTCTCGCGCGGCGTCTGCTCACGCGGTGGCAGGACGGCTTCTACGCCACGGCCAAGGTCGACGATGATGTTCGAGCCACGCTCGAAACGACGCACGACGCCGGTGATGATTTCGCCCTGCCGGCTCTTGTACTCGGCGAAGACCCGATCGCGCTCGGCATCGCGGACACGCTGGATGATGACCTGCTTGGCGGTCTGCGCGGCGATGCGCCCGAAGCGGCTCCGGCTCTGGTCGAGTCCGAGCAGCTCTCCGAACTGGGTGTCTTGCTCGCGCGCTTTTTCGCGATCTTCGGGAAGGTAGAAAATCTGAAAGCCGAGCTCCTCGCCGATCTCCGCTTCGAGCCCGTGCGTTTCCGCTTCCTCGACCGTGATCTCTTGCTCGCTGTTTTCTACCGACTGTACGACGGTCATGTATTGAAAGAGATCGACCGCCCCAGTCTCTTTGTTGAACCTGGCTTCGAGCTCCCTATCCGGACCGAAGGTCTTCTTGGCCGCCGTCAGAATCGCCTGCTCAGTGGCCTCCACCAGAATCTTGGCATCGATGCCCTTCTCCTGGCTGACCTGTTCAATCACGTTCTGAAGGGAGAGTGCGCTTTGCTGCATAGCTATCTACCCACCTGGTTCGAGAATCGGTACACGAGGTTCGCTTGCGCGATCTCCGCGTGTGGAATCAAAAGCACCTTGCCGTCTTGATCGAGCTCAATGCTCTGATCGACGACCCTTAGCAGCTTCCCGTGGAAGCGGCGCTGCCGTTGAATTGGCGTTTGTGTTCGCAACTTGACCTCGCGACCGCAGAACCGTTCGAAGTCTGCGAGCTTCACCAGAGGCCGCTCGAGCCCAGGAGAGCTCACCTCGAGGCGATATGCCCCGGAAGGAAACAAGTCATCGTGGACGTCCAATGCGGTCGATACGTCCCGACTGACCCCGGTGCAATCCTCCAGCGACACCCCACTGCCCACCTCCAGGCCTGGGACCTCCCTATCGATGATGACCCGAATGACCACCCCCGAAGGCTCTCGAAGGCAGCGCACCTCGACCAGCTCCACGCCGTGGGCGCGGCAAATCGGGTCGATTAATGGCTCCAACGTGTGAACGAGCTGTTCCGTGGCCTGGGTCAATTTCTGCTCTGAGTCCCTAAACGAAAAATGGGCGGGCCTGGCGGCCCACCCAGCGAGGTAAACCAAATTTTCAGGCAGCCACGTACCACAGCGCCCCATCCCCCGCAAGCAAACCTGCGGCTCAGTGCTTTACGTCGTTGACAGCGAGAAAGGCTACTTGGTATTCCCCGCGGGTACCCCCGTCGGTTCGTCGAGGGAGCAGGAGGAAAGCATGATGCGTTCGTTGAACATCGGGCACTGGGTTGCCCTGGTATGCATGGCGGCCCTGGTGGCCAGTTGTGGGTCGACCCGCGAAACCGCATGGGACACGACTTCAGGATCCGTTCAGGTCGATGATGCGGCGCGGGCACAGGTCGCGGAGCTCATGGCAGCGGCCGATGCGGCGTGGGCGAATCGCGGAGACGCAGCTCAGGCCAAAGCCGCTGTCGACGCATGGTCGGCGGCAGCCGAGATCGATCCCGGGAACGTGAAGGCGCTCACCGAGCTCACCCACGCGATCTACTTCTACTCGGACTGTCACCTTCGCTTCGACGAGGACAACCCCCAGGCTTACAAAGATTCCCACGAGCAGGGCACCAGGGCTGGCGAGCGCGCTCTCTCGGCGATGTCACCGGCCTTCGCCGAGAAGATGGCGAGCGGCGAACGCATCGAGGAGGCGATTACGGTCCTCAACGCGTCCGCGGTGCCTGCTCTCTACTGGCGCGCCTCGAACCTCGGCCGCTGGGCCATCCTCGATAGCTTTGCGACCCTGCTCTCGTACAAAGACGAGATTCGGGAAGTCATGGAGTTCTGCCTCGATGAGAATCCGCTCTACTTCTACCAGGGTCCGGACCGCTACTTCGGCGTCTTCTACGCCAAGG
>JBGUEF010000140.1:0-8370 GCA_041821485.1 Deltaproteobacteria bacterium | reverse complement strand
GCAAACTCGCTCGTGGACGACGACCCTCGGCCATTGCGTTACCGAGGACGACAAGCGCGTGTGCCGCGTCCCACGCAACATGATGGATCGCGCGGACGCCATCCTCGTCGAGCTCGAAGAGGCGCATGGGCATGCCCCGGAGCCGGTCGAGGTCCGCGCAGAAATTCAGGCCCGCCCCCAGCCACGGTTCGCCTATGGGCTGCAAGTGGCAGACAACATCCATGGTAACGGCGATGGCCGGGTGCAACGCGGCGAGCAGGTGACGGTGTACTTCACCGTCAAGAACGTCGCTGAGGTGGACAGTTTCCCGGTCCAAGCCAACTTGCAGAACAAGAGTGGCGCAGGCGTCCTCCTCCATGACGGACGCTTTCGCCGAGAGGCTTTGCCTGCCGGAGAGGAGTGGGCCGTCCCCTTCTCGTTCCAAGTGCTTTCCGACTTCCAGGACGACGAGGCCACGCTTCTCTTGGGCGTCGTAGACACCGAGCTCGGCGCCGCCACGACTGACAAACTCAAGATTCCAATTTATGACGAGCCGGGCCAGGTGACGAAGTTGCCCGCGAAGCGTGTCGTTAGCTTGGAGCCGGGCACGGAGGTTCGCGAGCGGCCCGACGCCAATGCACCGGTGATCGCGACCGTCGAAAAGCCCGTGCGCTTGCTACACACTGCGAAGAGCGGAGAGTTTGCGCGCGTCAATCTCGGCGCGGGTCGCCCCGGCTGGGTGGCCGCGGATGCGGTCTCATCTGCGCAGGGGCAGGTGGCTAAGGATCCACCCCTCGCCTGGGTGACCGGCCACGCGCCGCCCGAAATCGAGCTCGCGGCTCTCGACAGCTACATCACGCGTGACGACGTGTTCCGCGTCCAGGGCAAAGCGACCGACGGGCAGCGGGTGCGCGACCTCTACATCTCCACCAGCAGACACAAGGTCTTCTATGAGTCGAACCAGGGCAGCACGAACCCTCGGGAGCTTGCGTTCGACGCCGAGATTCCCGTCCACCCAGGGATGAACGCCATCATGGTGGTCGCCCGGGAGGACAACAACTCGGTCACCCGCCACTACTTCATGGTGCGCCGCGACGCGGAGGATGGCTCGCTGATGGAGACCACCAAGTTCGAAGGCGCGCTCCTCGGCAACGGTAACGGCCACCCCTGACCACTGACCACCTCCGAGGGGCCAGTCACTCAGGCGAGCGGATAGAGAAGAACCCAGCGAAGCGCTCGACCCCGTCGGGAAGCTGGCCGCCCGAGCGGATGTGCCGCCACAGAAGCGGCGCCAAGATCTCGACCGCTTCGGAGACCGCGACCGCCGGTCCCAGGGCACGGAACTTCATGTTTGTTCGAGATTCAAGCTCGATACGCTGGATCTTGCTCTCTTCCCAGTTGATTTGGAGCGACTCTGGCTCGAGGCCTGGCAGCGACTGAGTCAGGCGTACGTGCCCCTGAGCCTCCGTGCCCTCGAGGAATGCGGACTGAGCGATGCGCCCATGCTGGCTGATCAGTCCTGCCAGACGCTGTCGGAGTCTCGGGTTCTCCTCCACCGCCAGCATTGCGCCCAGCGCCTGCGTCGGCTTCCTCGAGTCCTGGAGAACCGCCTGAGCCAGTGCCCGGCGCTCTTGCTCCCCGAGCTCGGCGTACGCAAAGGCGAGTCCGTCGAGCGCGCGGTCGTCATCCAGGATCAGGTCGATCAGACTTGCAAACGACCCGAGACGGGGCCGATCTGCGCTCGCAATGCCTGGGCGCCCCGGTTTCACAGCGCCGCTATACCCTAGCCGAACGGCATCGACTAGCCTTTCCTGATGTAGGTCTATGTATTCCATTTGACTTCATTCACCCACTTGGCTAAAGGAAATCCGTTCAGGAGTCGGCATGCAAGGAACCGAATTCATCACGCAGCACGAGAAAATGGTCCACGGCCTCGCGAACCGACTTCGCCGAGAGCTGTCGCTACGGGGCGATCTCGAAGATCTGATCGCGTTCGGGTTCGGAGGCCTGCTCGAGGCGCGGCACCGCTTCGACCCGGGCCGCGGAGTCCGGTTCCAGACTTTCGCGTATCACCGCGTTCGCGGGGCGATGCTCGATGGGGTCCGCAAGATGTCCCAGCTCCCTCGACGCGCGCACGAGCGGCTCCAAGCGGCGGCGGAACCCACACCCACCGCCGCACCTACGGCCCTCGATAGAGCGTTCACACGGATGAGCGCCCTCAGCGCTGGGACGGTGCTCCAGGGGCGCTTCGGCGACGAGAGTCCCGAGGCGGTTCTCCTCAAGAACGAAAGTGTCACGCGGCTGTTGCAGGCGCTTCCGAGCCTTTCGCCGCGGCAGCGAGTCCTCGTTCGCGGCTTCTACTTCGACGGCCGCTCCATCGATGCGATGGCGCAGGAACTCGGCATTTCCAAGTCGTGGGCCAGCCGTCTTCACACCAACGCGCTCCGAGAGCTGCGGGAGGCGCTGGACGCGGGCTGAGCGAAAGTCGGCCCGTCAGCCGAAATCCATGTCTTCCCGCTAGGTTACGTGCGCAGGCCGCTACGCGCTTGCCCTCCAATTGCGCAATCCTTTGCGCAGTTTGTGGGGGGTGTGATGTTTTTGGATTCAGGTGTGGTAAAAACGCCCGTTCCTTGTAAATTCCCGTGTAAAATGAGCATTGAAACTATCGTTTTCGTCGTTTTCTACAACTGGCACGTAAACTGCATCATGCTCGGCTCAGGATGGGGGCAACCAGAACAGAAGGCCCGAAGGCACAGGCGAAAGACAGCCGTGGCGTTCGGATAATCGCGAAGTCGGTCTATCGAGAGCTCCGAAACAGCGGCCACAGCCGTTCGGACATCGTCGCGTTCACCAACGCGGTCCTCGAGCTCGTGACCACAGAGCTTCGCGACGCGCAAGAAGCCGCAGAGTAGTCGCCGCGCGCTTTGACTTCGGTCAAAAGCGCAAACTATTCGCGCCTTTGGCTCCTTGACCGCGACGCGGTGCGCGCTACCTTCCGCCCTCGCCGACGGCGCATTCGGACGCCGTTGCGGCACAAAGGGAGTCGAAAGAATGGCCACGAAAGTCGGAATCAATGGTTTCGGACGCATTGGGCGCTGTGTCGCTCGGATCGCTGCCGAGCGTGGGGACATCGAGATCGTCGGAATCAACGACCTCACGAGTGCGGACATGCTCGCCCATCTTCTCGAGTGGGACTCGGTTCACAGGCACTTCTCCCATCCGGTCAAGGCCGAGGATGGCGCCCTTTGGATCGGTGACCAGCGCATTCCGGTGTCGGCCGAGCGCGATCCTTCCAAGCTGAAGTGGAAAGAGCTCGGTGCCGAGGTCGTGCTCGAGTGCACCGGCCTGTTCCGGACGAAGGAAGCGGCGACCGCGCACCTCGAGGCTGGCGCGCAGCGCGTGATCATCAGCGCCCCTGGCAAGGGTGACATCGACGGCACGTTCGTTGTCGGCATCAACAGCGACAAGTTCAATCCCGAAACGGACCGCATCATCAGCTGCGCGTCCTGCACGACCAACTGCCTGGCACCGCTGGTCAAGGTGCTCAACGACACCTTCGGCATCGTGAAGGGCCACATGGTCACCGTGCACGCGTACACGAACGACCAGGGGCTTCTCGATCAGCCGCATTCGGACAAGCGTCGTGCGCGCGCCGCTGCGTTGTCGATGATTCCGACCTCGACCGGCGCTGCGACCGCCATCGGCCTCGTGCTTCCGGAGCTCAAGGGCAAGCTCGATGGCACCGCGATTCGCGTGCCGACCCCGAATGTTTCGCTCACCTGTCTGACCGCGCAGGTCGGCAAGAACACCGATCGTGACGAGGTCAACGCGGCTCTCAAGGCGGCCGCGGAAGGTCCGCTCAAGGGCATCCTCCAGTTCGAAGAGACGCCCCTCGTCTCGATGGACTTCTTGGGGAATCCACATTCCTCGATTTGCGATGCCGCGCAGACCCAAGTGGTCGGCGGAGATCTCGTCGAGGTGCAGAGCTGGTACGACAACGAGTGGGGCTTCTCGAACCGCATGCTCGACCTCGTGCGGATCGTGTCGAGCGCGGGCTGATCGCGTGTCCGAACCGATTCGTTCGATCGAGGACCTGAACCTCGAAAGCATCACCACGTTCATTCGGGTAGATTTCAACGTTCCGTTGAAGAACGGCGAGGTTACGGACGACACACGGATTCGTGCCGCGCTCCCGACCATCCGGTACGCCCTCGAACAGGGGGCGCGCGTCGTGCTGGCGTCGCACCTCGGCCGGCCCAAGGGCAAGGTCGTTCCGGAGCTCTCGCTCGAGCCAGTTGCCGTTCGCCTGGCCGAGCTTCTTGATGACGGAGAGGTCCGTCTCACCGACGACTGCATTGGAGATGGCGCGCGCAAGGTCGTGCAGGACCTCCGCGACGGTCAAGTTGCGCTGCTCGAGAACCTTCGCTTCCATGCGGCAGAGAAGGACAACGACTTCGATTTCGCGCGGGAGCTCGGAGGCTCTTGCTCCGCCTACGTGAACGATGCCTTCGGTGCTGCGCACCGGGCACATGCCTCGGTGAGCGCCCTGCCCCGTCTCATGGAGGAGCGCGCTGCGGGCTTTCTGATGCAGCGTGAGCTCGAGGTGCTCGACAAGCTCCGCACCGACGCGCCGCGCCCGTACATCGCGATTCTCGGCGGCGCAAAGGTCAGCGACAAGATCGGGGTGATGGAAGCTTTGCTCGGCAAGGTCGATGCCCTGCTCGTCGGCGGTGCGATGGCCAACACCTTCTTGGCCGCCCGCGGATTGAATGTGGGGAAGAGTCTTTGCGAGCGCGATAAGCTCGCGCTTGCTCGGAGCCTGATGGCGGCCGCGGAAGAGAGCCAAGTGGACCTCTTGCTTCCTATCGACGTTCGGGTGGGGGATTCGATCGAGTCCGGCGAGGCGCACGTGGCTGGCATCGATGCGATCCCCGCTGATGCGATGGCGCTCGACATCGGTCCCGAGACCGAAAGGCTCTACCGGGATCGCCTCCGCCGTGCCATGGCGGTGTTTTGGAACGGGCCGATGGGGCTGTTTGAGAATGCGGCCTTCGCCGAGGGCACCCTGGCTGTGGCGCGCGCAGCAGCCGATTGCCCTGGCTTCAGCGTGGTGGGCGGCGGCGATAGCGTCGCTGCGGTGAAGCAGGCCGACCTCGCCAATCGCTTCGATCACGTGTCCACTGGCGGCGGCGCTTCGTTGGAGTATTTAGAGGGCCGCCCTCTGCCGGGCGTGGAGGCCCTTCAGCCATGACCGACCGCAAACCGCTGATCGCAGGTAACTGGAAGTTGCACAATACCGTCGACGAGTCCCGGGCGTTGGCGGTCGCGATTGCCGCGCATGTGCGCGGTCAGTCGGCTTGCGACGTAGTGCTTGCTCCGGTCGCGACCTCGCTCACGACCGTGGAGCGCGCGATCGACGGTACCGCAGTTGGGCTGTCGGCGCAGAACACGCACTGGGAAGACTCGGGTGCCTGGACCGGCGAGCTGAGCCCTGCACTTCTGGTCGACGTGGGCTGCGGCTTCTGCATCATCGGCCACTCGGAGCGTCGCCAGTTCTTCGGTGAAACCGACGAGGGCGTGCGTAAGAAGGTCGCCGCTCTTCTCGCGCACAAGGTCGTGCCGATCCTCTGCGTGGGCGAGAGCCTGGAGCAGCGGGAGGCTGGCAAGACGCTCGAGGTCGTGTTGGGCCAAGTCGAAGCGGCAACCGAGGGCCTAGATGCCGTTGCGTTGGCGCCCCTGGTCGTTGCCTACGAGCCGATCTGGGCGATCGGTACAGGCCGCACGGCAAAGGCTGAGGACGCACAGGATGTCCACCGGGCGATTCGCGGCCACCTCGCCGAGCTCAAGGGCAAATCCTGGGCGGATTCGGTTCGGATTCTGTATGGTGGGAGCGTCAAACCCAACAACGCGGACGAGCTGCTCGGACAGCCGGACGTGGACGGCGCGCTCGTTGGTGGCGCGTCCTTGTCTGCCGAGAACTTCATTCCGATTATCGATGCCGGCGTTCGCCGGGCGGAGAGCTGAGTCCATGTATACCTTTATTTCGATCGTCTATGTCTTCGTCTGCCTGTTCCTCATCCTCGTCGTGCTTCTGCAGTCGGGCAAAGGTGGAGGACTCGGGTCGGCATTCGGGGGCGGAGGCACCGGCCAGCAGATCTTCGGCGGCGCCGGCGCAGGCAACCTACTGACTCGGTTGACCGCTGTGTTTGCGTTCACCTTCATGGCTCTCTCGGTGTGGCTTGCGTTCCTTTCGTCGTCGGGTGAACAAGCGCTCGACCGCGCGGTGCGCCAGCAAACCGCTGCTCAGGAAGCTGCCGCCGAGACCGAATCCGAAGAGGTTGAAGCCGCAGCGGTGGAGGCCGAGGAAGCCGCCGAGGCGGAGGCCCCTGTCGAGGCGGAAGAGGCCACCGAGGCCGAGGCACCCGCCGAGGCGGAAGAGGCCACCGAAGCTCCGACACCCGACGGTGAGTAGCGCGCTAGCCGCGAAACGTCGCCGCTCGTTCGAGCCAATCACGGCTCTCGTCTGTCCGGTTGGCCTGCGCCAGAAGCTCGCCGCGTAGCCTGCAAAACAGCGCCGCGTAGTCATCGCGTCCCAGTCCGTCCGCGAGATCCAGCGCGTGCGTCATTCGCGCCGCGCCTCGCTCGCCCGCATGCGCCTCGACGCAGAGCCGGCCGAGCCGTTCGTAGAGTGGGAGCATCGTTCGCACGTCCCCGGATGTCACGAGAGACATCGAGTCGAGGGTCCGCTCGATTCGTTCGATCAGGTCGCTGATGGAGTCGTCGGTGGGCGCCGAACTCCGCGCTGGGGCCGCCGACGCCAGCTCAGCAAGCTCGCGTGGCGCGACCGGCCGCTCGGCAGTGTGAAGCACCCGCGTGAGACCGTCCCGGAGCTCCGAGGCGGTAAGGCGGTGCTCCGGGTGCCGGTGCATCGCCCGGCCGATCAGCTCGCGAAGCGCGTCGGGAACACCTGCGTCCGCGACGCACCTGCGAAGGACGGCGCCCAGCGCGAACACATCGGCGCGTCCGTCCACCGGTTCTCCCCGAGCTCTTTCGGGCGAGCGATACTCCTCGACCGGGGTCCACGCCCAAGGCGTTCCAAAGCCCGTGACCTTCACGCCCCCAGAGGAGCTGAGCACGATCCGGCCCGGCGAGAGTCGCCGGTGCACCAGCCTGAGCAACTCACCGCGCGCGGTCCGCCTGCTGTGCGCGTAGCACAGCGCCCCAGCCACCTCGGCGGCGATACGGGCGGCTAGCGGCCAACGCAGCTCGGAGTGGATGCCAAGGACTGAGTCGAGTGTGTGACCCGGCACGTGTTCGGTGGCGACGAAGCAGCTCCCGTAGGCGACACCGAGATCGAGGACCTGGGCGATATTGGCGTGCGAGAGCGAGGCGGCTCGCTTTGCTTCCTCCATCACTGCGTCGACGAGGCCGGTGTCACGCATCGGAGCTTCGCCGACGCGCCAGATCACCACATGCTTTTCGAAGCCGTGCACTCCGACGAGCTTCGCAAGGTGAGCTTCTCCTACATCGACGCCGTCTAGGCGCTGGATGAGTCGGTACTTGCCGAAGATCGCCTCGGATCGGGACACGGGTGGGATAGTCGACGGGAACGGAGGAGGTGTCGCGTTTTTGGCGAGGGAGCAGCGTCAGTGACCGTGTCAGTGCCAGCGTCAGCGATCTCGGGTTTCAGGCCGGCCGGGTGCCGTGGACGGGGTGAATGCGTAAGTATCGCCCGAGGTGCTTCGCTCCCAGGTAGAAAGGGCCGGTGTCGAGCAAGGCGATGGTCAGCTTGAAGGTGTAGCCCGCTGCGATGAATGTCAGGAGCTGCGGCCACAGCGGCTCCGCATCGACGATGGGGATGCCTTTGGCGAGAAAGTGGGTGATCAAAATCACCGAGGTGGTGTCGACCAGCTGGCTGACGAGCGTGGAGCCGTTGTTTCGTAGCCAGAGGTGGCGGCCATTGGTGAGGCGCTTCCAGAAATGAAAGACCTGCACGTCGACGAACTGAGCGGCGAGATAGGCGATCATCGAGGCAGTCACCGCACTGAAGGCGAGGCGCCGCACCTCGAAGAACACGCCCGATTGGGGTTGGCCGGCGGGTTCGAACCCAGGCAGCGCGCCCCCGACCCACAGGATGAGCATCACCCAGAGGTTCAGGCCGAGGCCCATCCACACGACTTGGTTGGCGCGATGGCGGCCGTAGAGCTCGGAGATGAAGTCGGTGCACAGGAAGGTGATCGGATACGGCAACACGCCGACCGCGAGCGGCATGGGGATGGTGAGGCTGGTGCCGGGCAGCTGGAAGCTGAGGTCGATGAAGCGCGTGACGCCCAGAATGTTGAGCATCGCGAGCGTTCCCAAGAACAGCCCCGAGAGCACCAAGAACACGAG
>JBGUEF010000139.1:0-8398 GCA_041821485.1 Deltaproteobacteria bacterium | reverse complement strand
CAGCGTCGGAGACGCTGAGCCGGAACGCGGGTCGATTTAGCCGCTCCGTCTCCGCGCGGGAGCCCGAAAGTCGGCCTCGGCCACCCGGTCTCGGAGCTCGGCCTCGGCCACCCGGCCTCGGAACCAGCCTCGGTTAAGCCAGGAACTCGATCAAGGACATCGGCGCGTTGTCCCCTCGCCGATGGTTGACCTTGATGATCCGCGTGTACCCGCCGCCCTTGTTCTCTTTGGCACGCTCGAGGTACCGCGGAGCGAGGTCGGTGAAGAGCTTGTGGATGAGGTCCACCTCTTCGACGGTGCCGTCGGAGTTGGTCTTCGCCAGCTGTTTCGGGAGGAAGCGTGCCACCTGTCGGCGGGCGTGAAGGCGGGCAGAAAGAATCCGCTCGCGTTCCGTCTCGTCCTTGATCTTTGATACGTCGGCCGTGAGGTCGTCGCCCAGGCGGATCGCCTTCGTCAGCAAGCGCTCAGCGATGCGCCGAAGCTCCTTGGCCTTTGCGTCCGTCGTCTTGATTTGCTCGTGCAAGACCAGATTGCCCGCCATGTTCCTGAACATGGCTCGGCGATGGCTGGTGTTGCGACCGAACTTTCTGCCTGCCTTTTGATGCCTCATGACGACCTACCCGCGACCCGTTCTAAAATACGTTACTGAGTGGCCTGCTGGGTCTTCCAGCGCTCGAGCATTTGCGACCAGTGGTCGATCTGCATGCCGAGGGAAAGACCCATATCAGCCAGGATTTCCTTGATTTCCTTGAGCGACTTGCGCCCAAAGTTCTTCGTCTTGAGCATCTCGCCCTCGCTCTTTTGCACCAGCTCGCCAATCAACTTGATGTTGGCGTTCTGGAGACAGTTGGCGGAGCGAACCGAGAGCTCGAGCTCGTCGACCGAGCGGAACAGGTTCTCGTTGAGCGGCTCTTCGGAGCTCGACTCTTCGACCGGCTCATCATGCTCCTCGAAGTTGATGAAGATCGTGAGCTGATCCTTGAGGATCTTGGCGGCGTAGGCAACGGCGTCGGCCGGCTTCACTGCACCGTTGGTCCAGAGCTCGAGCGTGAGCTTGTCGTAGTCGGTGATCTGCCCGACACGAGCGTTGGTGACCGCGTAGTTCACCTTGCGAATCGGTGAGAACAGCGAGTCGATCGCGATCGTGCCAATCGGGATGCCCGCGGTCTTGTTGCGGTCTGCGGGGACGTACCCGTGGCCGACGTTGATCGTGAGGTCTGCAGCAAAGCGGCCGCCCTTGGCCAGAGTGCAGATCTTGTGATCCGGGTTGAGGATCTCGATCTGGTCGCTGACCTGGATGTCGCCCGCCGTCACGATGCCGGGGCCTTCCTTCTCAATGCGGACCGTCTGCGTGCGCGCGGTGTGCGAGCGAACGACGACTTCCTTGAAGTTGAGAACCATCTCGGTGACGTCTTCGACGACGTCAGGCACCGAGGTGAACTCGTGCAGCGCGCCGTCGATCTTGACGGCAGTGATTGCAGCCCCCTGAAGCGAGGACAGCAACACGCGGCGCAGCGAGTTACCGAGGGTGATGCCAAAACCACGCTCGAGCGGCTCCACGACGAACTTGCCGTAGGTGTCGCTCAGCGAATCTTGATCCACCGGAACGTTCTTTGGGCGAATTAGTTCTCGCCAGTTGCGTGCGACTAAGGTCGGACTCGTCATCAATTGCCTCCGCAGCCTCTAAACGCGCCGCCGCTTTGGCGGACGGCAACCATTGTGGGGAATAGGGGTAACATCGCGAAGCAGGGTGACCCGCATCCCGACATTCTGAAATGCTCGTAGTGCCGACTCGCGGCCTGCGCCGGGACCCTTCACGAAAATCGCGATGGTCTTCATACCAGCGTCCTGCGCCTTGCGCGCTGCGTCCTCGGCCGCGAGCTGCGCCGCGAACGGCGTGCTCTTACGCGAGCCCTTGAAGCCACGCGAGCCTGCCGTCGACCAGGACACTACCTCACCACCCAAATCGGTGATGGTGACGATCGTGTTGTTGAAGGTCGACTGGATGTGAGCGATGCCGCTCGTCACAACCTTCTTGGTCTTGCGCTTCTTGCCCTTGGTGGGCTTTGCTTTCGCCTTCGCCATGATCTTAGCGCTTCCTGCTCATTGGGCCGCGCTTCGGTCCCTTGCGGGTGCGGGCGTTAGTGTGGGTTCGCTGACCACGAACGGGCAGTCCGCGCCGATGACGGAGTCCGCGGTAGCAACCGAGGTCCATGAGCCGCTTGATGTGCATGTTGACCTCACGACGAAGGTCACCTTCGACCTTGAAGTTCTGGTCGATGCATTCGCGGATCCTCTTCACATCGGTTTCGTCGAGCTCGTCAGCTCGCTTGCTCTGTGGGATACCCGCAGACTCGCAAATGTGCTTCGCGTGATGCGGACCGATCCCGTAGATGTATTGCAGCGCAATCACCGTGTGTTTCCGACCTGGAAGGTCGACGCCTGCGATACGTGCCATTTCGCTCTTATCCTTGCCGTTGCTTGTGACGGGGGTTGTCACACAAGACGCGCACGACGCCCTTGCGGCGTACGATCTTGCACTTCTCACAAATTTTTCTGACGCTTGGTCGAACCTTCATGTCAGTTTCTCCTCGATTCGTCCTCTCGTCGGATCGTAAGTGGATATCTGAACCATCACACCGTCGCCTGGTAAGAGCTGCACCGTGACCTGCCTGGCCTTGGCTGAAACCGACGCGGTGATCTCGTCACCGTCATCGAGCCTCACTCGGTAGAGCGCCCTTGGTAGCACCGACTCAATGGTGCCTCGGGTGGTTTTGGATTCAGTCATTCCGCTCGTTAGTCGACCCCAATCGCTTCCTTAATACGTTCCGTAATCTCTTCTAATGATCCGACGCCTTCCACGCCCGTCACGACGCCCTTGGCTTCGTAGTGGGCGAGCACCGGCTCGGTCTTAGCTTTGTATTCTTCGTACCGCTTCCGAACGACCTCTTCGGTGTCGTCCGATCGTTGCACGATCTTGGTCCCGCCACAGGAGACGCACTCTCCGTTTTGGGGCGGCGGACTATAGCGGACGTGATAGGTCTGTCCACAGTCCAAACAGACTCTTCGGCCGGTCACCCGCTCGACGATGTCGTCCAGCGGAACGTCCAGGGAAATGACCTTGTCGATGCGCCGGCCGATCTTCTCGAGCAGGCCATCCAGTGACTCGGCCTGTGCGACCGTCCTGGGGTAACCATCGAAAATTGCACCGCTTTTCGCATCGTCCTGTGTGAGGCGCTTCAGCATCAGATCCAGGACAAGACTGTCAGGCACCAACTTTCCAGCGGACATGTACTCATCGAACTGCTTGCCGAGATCCGAACCCGACTTCCGCTCCGCGCGCATCATGTCGCCGGTCGAGATCTGAGGGATTCCCAGCAGGTCGATGAGGAACTTGGCTTGAGTGCCCTTGCCAGCGCCGGGCGGTCCGAAAAGAAGCAGGTCCATTACGCGTTCCTCGCACGGATGCGGGAGCCTTTGCTCCCGGTGAGGCCTTCGTAGTGTCGGGTGATGAGATGGCTCTCGACCTGCTGCGCAAAGTCGAGGGCTACACCGACGACGATCATCAGCGAGGTGCCACCGAGATAGAACGGCACGTTCCACCGCGACTGAAGTAGCGTCGGAACCGTGACGACGGCCGCGACGTAGAGGGCGCCGCCAACGGTGATTCGGGTAAGCACCGCGTCGATGTACTCCGCGGTGGCCTTACCGGGCCGCACACCGGGAATGAAGGCGCTCTGCTTTTTTAGATTCTCGGCGACGTCGACCGGCTGGAAGGTGATCGCGGTGTAGAAGAAACAGAAGAAAATCGTCATGGTCGCAAAGACGACGATGTAAATCCAACCACCTGGAACCAGATTGTTGCTGATCCATCGCATTGCGTCCGAGACGTACGGGATGTTGGTGCCCGCCAAGGTGACGGGGAACATCAGCAGGGATGACGTGAAGATCGGCGGGATGACGCCAGCCATATTCACGCGAAGGGGCAAGTGAGACTGCTGTCCACCGTACATCTTCCGGCCGATCATCCGCTTGGCGTAGGTGATGGGCAGGCGCCTCTGGGCGCGCTCGAAAAACACGATGAATGCCGTGACGCCGAGGGCAATAACAATCAGGAGCATCAGGTCGATCGGCTGCAGCTCCCCGAGCTTGAATTGCTCGATGGTCATGAAGAGGGCGTCCGGCAGGTTGGCCACGATACCCGCAAAAATGATGAGCGAAATGCCGTTTCCGAGTCCGCGCTCGGTAATCTGCTCGCCGAGCCACATCAGGAACGAAGTGCCGGTGGTGAGCGCGAGCACCGTCATGAACCGGAAGCTCCAACCCGGATCGGCGACGATATCACCAGCGGTGGAGCTCTCGTTCCAGCCCTCCCACAGCATCGCAAGCCCCATGCTCTGAAAGATGCTGAGCCCGACGGTGCCGTAACGGGTGTACTGATTGATCTTGCGTTGGCCCGCCTCGCCTTCCTTGCGAAGCTCCATGAGCGAAGGCACCACGACCGTCATCAGCGACAAGATGATGCTTGCCGAAACGTAGGGCATGATGTTGAGCGCGAAAATCGACGCTTGCTCGAGCGCACCACCTGAGAACAGGTTGAACATGCTCAAGAAACCGCCCGACTGACCGGCCACATACTTACGCATGGCCGCCCGGTCTACTCCGGGGGTCGTGACGAAAATCCCGATACGATAGACGGCCAGCATCCCCAGCGTGAAGAGGATTCGGCGACGGAGCTCGGGGATTCGAAAGATGTTCGCGACGGTGCTCATGAGTTGCTACGGGCTTTCGGTTAGGAGGCGGCCGCTACGACTAGCTCGACGGTGCCACCCGCATTTTTGATCTTCTGTGTGGCAGTCGCGCTAGCAGCGTGGACTTTCACGGTGAGAGCCCGATCGAGCTCGCCATCGCCGAGAACCTTAATGATGTCCACTTTGCCCTTGATGAGGCCAGCTTCTCGCAGAGCCGCCTCGTCGACCGTGGCCCCCGCATCGAAGCGAGTCAGGTCCTTCACATTGACGGTCGCGACCTTCTTGGTGAAGGGGTTGACGAAGCCACGCTTTGGGATGCGCCGGTAGAGCGGCATCTGCCCGCCTTCGAAGCCGAGCTTGCTGAAGTTACCGGGATGCCTAGCTTTTTGGCCCTTTTGGCCGTGCCCAGCGGTCTTGCCCAGGCCGGAACCCGGACCGCGTCCCTTGCGTCGTTTTCCGCGGACAGCGCCCGGTGCGGGGCGAAGCCGGGACAGGATTGGGGTTTTGCTCTGCTCACTCATTGACTTCCTCAACTTCGACGAGGTGGAGCACCTTCTTGACCATCCCGCGGAACGACGGCGTGTTGTCCACCACGACTTTCGTGTTCAGGCCATGCAATCCAAGGCCCCGGAGGACCCGCCGTTGCTTGTCCATCCGGCCAATTTCACTTTTGACCTGCGTCACTTTGAGTTTCTTTGCGCTCATGACTGCCTCTCTTACGACGCGCTCGCCTCCGCGGGCGCTTCGACAGGCTCGGCGGGACGATCCGCCTTGGGCCCATGCTCGTGCTGTTGAATATCGCCCGTGCGACGGCCGCGGCGGCGAGCCACGTCGGCCGGCGACTCGAGCTCCTTGAGCGCCGCCACCGTGGCGTTGACCACGTTATAGGCGTTCGTGGTGCCGAGAATCTTTGCCAGGACGTCCTTGACGCCTGCAGCTTCGAGCACCGGACGCATTGCACCGCCGGCGATGACGCCAGTTCCTTCGGATGCGGGACGCAAGACGACGCGGCCTGCGCCTGAATGACCAACGATCCGATGAGGAATCGTACGGCCGGTCAGCGGAACCTTGAAGAGGTTCTTCTTGGCCGCGTCGGTACCCTTGCGAATCGACTCAGGGACCTCTTTGGCCTTCCCCATGCCGACACCCACGTGACCGTTGCTGTCACCCACGACGACGAGGGCGCTGAAGCTGAAACGCCGGCCGCCCTTGACGACCTTCGCGACGCGGTTGATGAAGATCACGCGCTCGTTGAGATCGTCGAGCGTGTTTGGATCGATGATTTGGTCTTTGTATGCCATCTCGTCCTCAGAACTTCAGACCCGCTTCGCGCGCCGATTCGGCCAGTGCGCGAACGCGTCCGTGATATCGATAACCGCCACGATCAAAAACGACCTGCTCGACCCCTTTGTCGATGCATGCCTGGGCGACCGCGCTGCCGACCGACTTGGCGACATCGACTTTGCTGCCCGCGCCAGACGCGGCGACGCTCGACGCATGGGCAATCGTGGTGCCCTGCGCATCGTCGATGACCTGCGCGTAGATGTGCTTCGAGCTCCGAAAAACCGCGAGCCGTGGCCGTTGAGCGGTGCCGTGCACCTTCTTGCGAATCCGCAGCTTGCGTCGAGCGCGTCCTGTGACTTTCTTGTGCATGATCAGCCTCCGGCCTTTCCGGCCTTGCCCGCCTTCTCGCGAATGCGCTCACCGGTGTAACGGACCCCTTTGCCGTTGTACGGCTCAGGGGGTCGCATCTGACGAATCCTCGCCGCGACTCGTCCGATGATTTCTTTGTTGGGCGACTCGAGGTGGACGCGGGGAAACTTGGTGCCCGCCTCGTCGATCGTCTCGACCTTGACGGCAACCACCTTTGGGATGTCGATAATCGGCTGATGCGAGAGGCCGACTGTCATCTTGAGCTGGTCGTTCTTGAACTCAGCGCGGTAACCGACGCCGCGGAAGTCGAGCGACCGTTTGTAGCCGTTCGAGACACCTTCAACCATGTTGCGGAGAATCGAGCGCGTAAGACCCTGGTACTGAAGGCCCGCCTTACCGGCACCTTCAGCGGGGCGGACTGTGAGCACGCCCTCTTCCTGCTTGACGACGACCTCCGGACGGACTGCGTAAGTCAACTCACCCTTGGGCCCCTTGGCCGTGATGTCCTGGCCGCTGATCGAAACCTGAACGCCCTTGGCGACCTCGACCGGCTTCTTGCCGTTTCTGGACTGCTTTCCTGTTTGTGTTTCGGTCATCACCAAACCTCGCACAGCACCTCACCGCCCACTCGCTTATCGCGAGCATCGCGGTCGGTCATGATCCCGGCGGACGTCGAGAGAATCGCAACGCCCATGCCGTTGTGAACACGGGGAATGTCGTGGTGGCCAACGTAAAAACGCCGCCCTGGTCGGCTCGCTCGGCGCATGCCCACGAACGCGCTCTGACGATCCCGCCCATACTTGAGGAAGACCGTGAGGCTGTTCTGAACCCCGTCTTCCACGCGGTAATCGTCGATGAAGCCTTCCTCCTTGAGAATCTCGGCGAGGCGCGCCTTGAGCTTCGATGAAGGAAGAACGGTGTGTTCGTGCTGAGCCTGTGCGGCGTTGCGGATGCGCGTCAGCATGTCAGCGATTGGATCGGTCATCATGACTGCACCTCCTTACCAGCTCGATTTCGTGAGACCCGGGACGTCGCCCGCGAGCCCATATTTACGGAGACAGATGCGGCACATCTCGAACTTGCGGTAATAACCCCGCGGGCGTCCGCAGACCTTGCAGCGGTTTCGTTGTCGCACCGAGAACTTCGGTGTCTTTTCCATCTTGGCAAATGCGCGCTTGCTAGCCATCTGCGTCCTCTAGTTCCTGAACGGCATGCCGAGCGACTTCAGCAAGGCACGTCCCTGTTCATCGGTTTCTGCTGTAGTAACAAGGGTCACGTTCATGCCCTTGATACGATCGATTTTGTCGTAGTTGATCTCTGGGAAGACGATCTGCTCGCGAATGCCAAGCGTGTAATTGCCACGGCCATCGAACGCCTTAGGGCTGATGCCCTTGAAGTCACGCGTTCTCGGCAACGCGAGCGAGATCAGACGGTCGAGGAAGTCGTACATCTGCTCGCCCCGAAGGGTCACCATGACGCCAATCGGCATCCCCTCGCGGAGCTTGAAGCTCGCAATCGACTTCTTCGCGCGAGTGACGACCGGCTTGCGGCCGGTGATCGCCTTGAGCTCTTCGGCGGCGGACTCGATGAGCTTTGCATTCTGCACCGCTTCGCCGAGGCCCATGTTGACGACGATGCGGTCGAGCTTCGGAACCTGCATGACGTTCGTGAAGCCGAAGTCCTTCATCAACTGAGGGACTATCTCGTCTTTGTATCTATTTCTGAGTCGGGGTTCGTATTCACTCATGACGACCTCAATCCAGGACCGAGCCGCTCTTCACGGCTACGCGAACGCGCTTGTCGGGGTCCTTCTTGTCGGCTTCGATGCGAACGCGGGTGCGTTCCTCGGTCTTCGGATCGACCAGCATCAGGTTGGACGTGTGAATCGGCATCTCTTTCTCGACGATGCCAGCCTCCGCGAAACGACGCGGGCTCTGGTGGCGCTTCACGCGGTTGACACCCTCGACGAGGATCAAGTCCGCCCGTACCACCTG
>JBGUEF010000138.1:0-8497 GCA_041821485.1 Deltaproteobacteria bacterium | reverse complement strand
GCGAGCGAGGTCGTCAACCCCTCACAGGCTGTCCCGAGTCCGCCGCTGATGTGGGGAGGGTACTCCCAACCTAGCATCAAGATTCTCATGGACCCGCCATCTTTGCGACTCTGAGCACCTCGGACACGCTCCAGGCCTGTGCGGGCGTGCCTCCGGGGCGGTGAGGGGCGTCGCCGTCAAACACTTCGCCAATTTGGCCGATGCAGCCTTCCGTTCGGAAGTGTGCAGAAAGGGCCGCGAGCACGGGCATCATTTCTTCGGCGGCTGCATCGGGCCCGTCGATCGCTTCCACTGCGTCGGCGTAGAGACCGAGGAGCCACGGCCAGACCGTTCCCTGATGGTACGCCCGGTCTCGTTCGACTTGTCCGCCACGGTAGAACGGTTGATAGGCTGGGTCGTCAGGGGAGAGCGTCCGCAGCCCGACGGGGGTGAGGAGCTTGTCTCGCACCGCTGCAAGCGCCCGCTTCTTGTGGGCCTTGTCGATTGGAACGCCGGGCAACGAGAGAGCCCAAAGCTGATTCGGTCGCAATTGTCCGTCGGGGTTCTGTCCGTCGTGTGTGTCAGTCAAGAAGCCCTGATCTTGGAGCCAGAACTTTTCCTCGAAGTGATCGGATAGTTTCTTCGCCGTTTCGCCCCACTTTTCCACGAACTCCGGCCGAAGCTTTTTTGCCCATCGAAGCGCGGTCCCGAGGCCCGACAACCAGAGGGCGTTGAGGTCGACGGCATAGCCCTGGCGGGGTGTCACCGCCCAACCGTCTACCAGTGCGTCCATCCAGGTGAGCGCCCAGGGGCCGTGGTCGACGAAGAGGAAACCCTGCGAATCAATGTGTACCCGAGGGTCCGCGCCGTCTCCGATACGGTCGATCAGATCGAGACAGGCCTCTTGGAGGGCGGTGATGCGGCGGCTGCGCGTCCGTTTCGCGGTGAGTGCGGTGGCTCGAATGAAGAGCAGCGACGCGTCGATCGATTCAGCGTTCGACGCGACATCGCCGCTTTGCGGGATGTTGGGCACCAGGCCATTTTCGAGGCGGTTCGCCAGCGATTCGAGAACCCCGAGGGCCTTGTCGACTTCGTCTCGTGCCAAGCAAAGCCCTGGCAGTGCGATCAAGGCATCCCTCGCCCATTCACCGAACCAGGGATATCCGGCGATGACACCAGTGCGATCACCCTCGAGCTCGACCAAGTAGGCATCGGCTGCATCATCGAGCTCCTTCACGAAGGATCGGCGTGAGCTGAGGACCGAGCTGAGCACTTGGGGGTCGTGGCTGGCCGCTGGCGTCGTGCCAAGCCGGATGCAAAACGCGCCGTCGTGTTCGAGGGTGAGGCGAAACTCGCCCGGCGTGAAGAGGTCTTCCGCGTCGTCGTAGCCTCGCTCCCGCTCCCACTCGTAGTGAACGCCCTCGTACCAGTGGCCGTCCGCGTGGAACGTGCCCGCGGCGCCGTGCAGGCTCGTGATGAGAGCAGGAACGTTCTTGTAGGGGTGCATGACCACGCGAAGCGATTCGCGATCCTCGATTTCTAGCTCTCCGTTCATGAACGGGTTGGCAAAGGTTAGCTTGTGAATAGGACGGCATCGGATCAGCGGACGGAGCCGCAAGTGGACCGGTTTCGTCAGCCCCTCGATCGAATACCGGATCCACACCGCGTCCGCGTCATCCTCGAGCCAAAGCTCGCGTGTCACGGTGAGGCCGGAGAACTCGTAGGTCCAACGGGGCAGCGGCTCGAAGCGCGTCAGGTAGTCGACGCCGTTCGGCTCGACGGTGTTGCCCCAATTGTAGCTGTGCAGAGCGGTCTTTTCGTCGCCGACTTGGAACCACTCCTCCACCTCGGCGACCATGTTGATCGGCTCGCCAACACCTGGCTCGCGCACGGTGAGAAGACCGTGGTACTTGCGGCGCGGGCAGCGATCGATGGTCCCGATCGCAAACGAACCGCCCGAGTTGGTGGTCAACCACTCGGCGTCTGGCGTAGTCGCTGCCGTCGATGCAGCGGTGCCGTCATCACCACTTTCGGGCGATTTGGTGAGGAGACGGAGCCCCGACGCGCTGTCGGAGCGAGATGGAAACCAACTCGGCAGAATCAAAGCAAACTCCCCTTAGCCTAATTTGGCGTTCGGTCGAAGACACCCCTCAAGCAGAACGCGTGCCAAAAAAGCATGGCACCTAGACGGGCGTCAGTCCGTCACAATTCGTCAACAAGATCACGCACCGTGACGCAACATCTGCGTCAGCGAGCGGCAATTGCGCAACCGATGCGCCTGGGGCTCAGGCTCGCGCCTCGTGCCAGGCACGCTCCAAGGCTTCCTGGTCGTCAGGGTGTGCAATGGACGTCAGCAATTGAGCGCGCTCGTTCAATGTTTTCCCGTAAAGGTCGACCGAGCCATTTTCGGTAATGATGAAGCGGACGTGTGCCCGCGTCGTCACGACACCGGCGCCCGGCCGCAGGGTTGGCACGATTCGGGGGATGCCTTTTGGGGTACGGCTGGTGAGCGCGATGATCGGCTTGCCTCCCTCCGATGTCATCGCGCCGCGAATGAAATCCATTTGGCCGCCAACCCCCGAGATCACGCGATGGCCGATGGAATCGGCGCAAACCTGACCCGTGAGGTCGACTTCGACCGCGGAGTTGATGGCGGTCACCTTCGGGTTCCGGTTGATCACCGAAACCCGGTTCACGTACCCGATGTCGTACTGTGTCACCGTCGGGTTATCGTCGATGTAGTCGTACACCCGACGGGTTCCGATGACGAAGCCAGACACCGTCCGGCCCGGATGCACCGCCTTGCGGCTGTTGTCGACCGCGCCGCACTCGAACAAAGGCAGCAAGCCGTCGGACCACATCTCGGTGTGGACCCCCAGATGCCGATGGCCCTTGAGGGCGGCCAGGACGGCATCGGGGACCGCTCCAATCCCCATCTGAAGAGTGGCGCCGTCCTCCACGAGCTCGGCGGCATGGTGCCCAATCGCCCGCTCCTCTTCGCTCGGCTTTGGGGCAGGGACCTCCGGCAAGGGCTCGTCGTGCTCGACCAGCCAATCGAGCTGGTCGATGTGCACGAAGCCATCCCCATGCACCCGGGGCATGTGATGATTGACCTGAGCGATCACGACCTTGGCGGAGTCGACGGCCGCCCGGGCCACGTCGACCGAGACGCCGAGGCTGCAATAGCCTCGTTTATCAGGCGGCGACACCTGGACGAGCGCGATGTCGAGCGCCCGGCGTCCCGAACGAAATAATTGCGGGATCTCCGAGAGAAAGCACGGCAGGTAGTCGACGCGATCCCCATCGAGCTGGCGGCGCATGTTCTGGCCGACGAATAGGTTCGCTACGCGAAATGACCGGGCGTACTCCGGCTTGGCGTAGCTCGCTTCACCCGAAGTGTGGAGGTGGATCAGCTCGACATCGCGAAGACGGTTCGCGTCTTTGACCAGGGCGTCCACCAGGGCGATGGGGGTCGCAGCGCCTCCGTGAACGAACACTCGTTGATTGGAGTGAATATGGTTGACCGCTTCGTCGGCGGTGCAGAGCTTGGACATCTCGATTTGGCTATTCTGGGTCGTTTCCCGGTTCGGGGGTGGCTTGCGGTTCGGGCTCCGGTTCGGGCCCCGGTCCAGGTGGCGGGCGACGCCGCTCGAGATCGATTTCCAACGCCGGGTATGTGTCGATCGGCTCCAGCGGCCCTGAGGTTTTGTCGGAGTTGCCTGTCGGAGGGTCCACCTTCTTGTCCGGCTGGTATGCCTCAGCTTGCCCCATTTCGGTGCCTTGTCCTCCACGAACGCGGCCACTCGCGCAAGCGGCGGCGAAGACACCGATGGAAGCGGCTAGGATGAGAGCTCGGTATAAGGAATTCACGGCGCTTTCCCCCTGCGCTCCTCGGGTGTCAGATTTGGCCTCACGTCGACCAGGGTATGGCACTGGTTGCAGGCGGATAAAAGGCGCCCGAAAATCTCTGCCTGCCCTCGCGTGGTCGGCTCGCCTTCGACGGGTTCGCCCGGCTGTGGGACGTATTCGTCTTCCCGCGCCTTGCCCTCGACCGCGGCGGCGAACGCGAGGTCATGAACCTCGTAGCCCAGGCGGGTGATGCCCGAGTGACTCTCGCGATCTGGGGTTCGTGACCCGTGGAGCGGGGCCTCGGCCAGAATTCCGGCTGCCGCTTGGAAGGCCTCCGGGGAGTCGCTCAACAGCGCCTCCCACATCCCTTCGACCGCCCGGTAGTGCCGCCGCATGTGCATTTTCAGGTCTTCGCCCTCCGGTGCCGGCTCGAGATGGATTGGAGGGCCACGGTCCAACGCGTGGTGGCATTCTCCGCATGCGTTCGAGAGCCGGGCGAATGCCATGCACGCCTCTTCGAGGTCCGCGGCCTCCCGCACCTGCCCCGCGAGCTCTCGGGTGATTCGAGCGTACTCCTTGCCCTGATCCGGGAAAGGGACGTGCTCCATGAAGAACGCGAGCTTGCGCATCGCCTGCTGGGCGACGGGGAGGTCCCCTCGAATTAGAGCGTTGCGCGCCACGATAGAGAGCGCCGCATGCTCCTTCATGACTTCCTCGAAGCCATCGGGCACGGTGGCGTCCTGAGAGGCGCGCTTCGGCTCGCAGTCGCAACCGCTCCACGACGCAATCGCCAGCCCCAGTAAGATGATCCGCCCGACCATGACGCCCCCGTTATGCGCGCTCCGAGCGCTCATTCAAGGCACTGTGCCCTCAGCCGTCGTCGTGCGTAAGAAGGAGAGGTACCTTGCTGTCGTGAAGGAGCCGCCTGGCGACGCTTCCGATGAGGAGGCGCTCGATGCCGCTCTTGCCCGTGGTCCCCGCGCAGATCAGCGTTGCGCCGACATCTTCGGCCACCCGGAGGATGCCCTCGGCCGGGTCTCCGGTGACCAGGTGGGTTTGGACGTTCTGCGCGTCGATGGAGAAGAGCTCCTTGGCTTCGGTGTGGAGCATTTCGTCGAGCCCGAGGTGCAGCGCCTCACGACGCTTCTCCGCGGCCTCGCCGACCACGGCGCCTCGGTCCGTGTACTCGCCCCAGACGTCGAGGTAGGAGTGAACCATGTGTAGCGGTCCGTGGAATACCCCATGGATCGCGCGGGCGACCTCGGCGGCGCGCTTAGACGGAGCCGAGAAGTCGAAGGACATGACGATCGTGCTCGGCATCACCCCGCCCTCGGGAGGGACGACGATGATCGGCGTGTGGACCGTCTTGATGACGCGTTCCGTCACGCTGCCGTACATCAGCTTCGAGACGCCGGTGCGGCCATGGGTACCAACGACGACCAAGTCGACATCATGCTCCTTGGCATAGTCTCGGATGACCTCGTGGACCGTTCCTTCGCGAATCGCCGTGAAGTGCTCGAGGCCTGCGGCCGCGATGAGTTTTGCTTGCTCATCGAGGGCATCCTGCGACTCGTTGAGGATTCGAGTCACCGCCTCCGGACCCGGGCTATACGACAAGTCCATGAGCAGGTAGGTCGGGATCACTGGAGTGTGCAAGAGGTGGAGCTTGGCGGAGCATCGCTGAGCCAGCTCGATCGCGTAGCTCAGCGCGTGCCGCGCATTGTCCGAGAAGTCCGTGGGGACGAGGATTTGTTTGATCTGCATGTGGAGTCTTCCGTCCTTAGAATCGGGGCCCCATTAGCCGCCGAAGGTGTCCGTTGGGATGATGTCGTCGCGAAGGAGCTTGTCGGTCACGTACTCGCGCTCCTCTTCCTCGATGTCGATGCGCAGCATATTGGCGAGCTTGGTCACGCCCGAGACGAGGTCGTCGGGCGAGCTCGCCTCCCGAATCCCATCCACCAGCCGATCCAGCTCTTGCCGTTGTTCGGCATGCTCAGCGTGTAGGTGACGCACGCGTTCAGGGCCGAAGCCGTCGGCCTCGTTGATCGCGGGCACCATGTGAGCCTCTTCGAAGTTCATGTGAAGCTCCAAGATCCCGCGGAGGGCGTATGCCGCGCGCTGGACCTGCGAGGCATCCACCGTTCCGGCACCGAGTTGGGCAACGCCTGCTTCGAGCTCCGAGAGCATTTGCTCGATCTCCCGGTGCTGACTCAGCACCTTTCGTCGGACCTCAGAGGGCATCAACGGTTTTTCGCTCATGTTGTCCTCCCGTAGGGCATGGGTGACTCGAGGTATTGCAAGGACTGCGCCAACGGTTTAGCAGCATTTCGCTTTCCCGGGCACGCAAGTTATGCGCCGAGTCGGAATCTTTCGCAGAACCTGCGCTCCTTTCGTTATGCTTACGGCCTAAAAGCCGTGTCAATCGCCTGGCACGAAGCTTGATAGACAAAGAGGGTAACCATGGACAAGCCACAAACGATTCTCGTCGGCACGGACTTCTCTGACATCTCGGATGAGGCTCTTCGGGCCGCCTCCCTCTACGCCAAGATGTTCAACTCGCGGGTGCTAGTGACTCACGTGTTCGACCCAACACCGAATGTCCCGCCGGTCGTTTGGTCGCGCCCGGACCTCCTCGAGCGGAGCATTCGCGTCGAGATCGAAGAAGCAATTCGCGAGACCCTCACCGGCAAGACCGCCGAGCTTCTAAAAGGGGTCCCCGAGGTGGAGCTCAGCGTCATTCAGCATCCTTCTCCGGGCAGAGCCCTGGTCGAGATGGCTGAAGACGAGGGCGCCGACCTCGTGATCCTGGGCTCCCATGGCCGAAGCGGGCTGTCCCGAGCGTTCCTCGGCAGCGTCGCGGAACGAGTCGTACGTCACGCGCCGTGCCCCGTGCTGGTGGTGCGCGGGCGGTGTGACCGCAAGACGAAGGATGGAGAATAACCCGTGTCGCTGATTCCACGTTTGGTTGTGGCTTATGATTTTTCCGACCCGGCCCGCCGCGCTTTCGAGCTGGCGGTGTTCATGGGACGGCAGCTCAAAGCCGAAGTTCACGTCGTGACGGTGCTCGACTCCCGTGAGGCCGATGCGTCCGCCGCCGGCAGAGAAATCGAGGACCTGCGCCAGCTTCTCGAGCTGCGGACCTGTGGGACCGTGAGGGCCGACGACCTCTCGATCCAGTGCCATGCTGTCAGCGGCCATCCGGCCGACGCAGTCGTCGCGCTGGCTCGCGAAATCGATGCGCCCCTCATCCTCTGCGGCACCACCGGCAAAGGCGCAGTCGCCCGGACCCTGCTCGGCAGCGTGTCTCACGAGCTCGTGCACAAGAGCGGCGCGATCGTGATGTCGGTGCCCTAGCGCGCGCCGGCAGGACCCACGAAAGGGGCTTCGACCAGGCGACTGGACTTGCGGCCGTCGTGGCCCTCCATCGAGATCGTCACCTGCACCTTCAAGCCGGGTCGAATCTGGTCGGCTGGGATCACAGCAAGGACGGGAAGATAGGTGCTGCCGAGTGACTCGAGCTCGACACGCCTTTGCGGGATGATGTACTCGATGCCGCTCTCGGACTCCGGTTCGATGAGAAACGCCTGTTTCTCGCCCGTCTTGTTGACGAGGTGGATCCGCATGGAGTTCCGAACCTGACCATCGACCACGAAGAAGGGCGCCCCCGTATGGCGCAGGACGTTGGCCTCGAACGCCGAGCTTTGCGCAAAGGCAAAGACGGACCCGATCAGCCAGAGCGTCGCGATCCCGCCGTAGAAGAACAGACGGGGTCGCCCAAAGTGCTTGGACTTACCCTCGAGGCCGTTGAGCGAGTCGTAGCGCACCAAGCCCTCGGGCCTTCCGACCTTGCCCATGATCTCGTCGCAGGCGTCGACGCATGCGGCGCAGCCCACGCACTCCATCTGTAGGCCGTTTCGGATGTCGATGCCGGTTGGGCAGACGACCACGCAGCGCTTGCAGTCCACGCAGTCGCCGTTTTCGGGATTGCTGGCCTTGCCGCGGGGCTCACCACGATTCGAGTCGTAGCCGATCACCATCGTGTCGCGATCGGTCATCGCCGATTGCAGGCGGCCGTAGGGGCAGATGATCAAACACAGCTGTTCGCGGAACCAGCTGAAGTTGAAGTAGAGGATGCCGGACATCACGATGACCCACGTGAAGGCGGTCGGGTGCTCGGCCGGGTTCCGTTGCACCATGTCGAGGACCGAGGGGAGCGACACGAAGTAGCTGATGAACACGTGTGACAACGCCAGGGCGAGCACGATGTAGAGGGCGTGCTTGAGCAGCTTGCGCCATAGCTTGCCGAACGAGAGGCCCGCGGCGTTTCGCCTCATCCGTTCGGCCCTCGGGCCCTCGATCCATCGCTCGACGCGCCGGAAGACGCCTTCGAGAAAGACCGTGTGCGGGCACGCGTAGCCGCACCACAAGCGGCCCTTGAGCGCGGTCATGATCAGCAGCGTGAGCCCGACCCCGCTCAGCAGGAAGAAGACGAGCCAGAAGTCCTGAGCGTTGAACACGCCGCCAAACAGATAGAATCGGCGATTGACGATGTCGATGAACACCGCCGGATGCCCGCCCACCTTCACGAATGGCAGGACGACGTAGATCGCGATCAGGACGGTGAAGACGACGTTACGGATCCGCGTGAAGCGGCCCGAGACGTCGGCTG
>JBGUEF010000137.1:0-8501 GCA_041821485.1 Deltaproteobacteria bacterium | reverse complement strand
CGCAACTCCTCTTCGGCAAGGTCGACGGGCGCGCTTTCCAGCGCATCCGCAAGCGAAAGCAGCTGATTCGCAAGTTGTCGTATCTTCGCCGGGCTGAGTTGGGTTACCGTCGCGGGGATGTAGACCGAATCACCGGTTTCAGCGCAATCCGCAGGGTTATACGCTTGGGGGTCCGGTTTCATTCGGTCAGAACGACTGGCCGATCGTGAATTCGAAACGAATCGTGCTGTCCTGAGGCCGCCGTTTGATGGGAATGCCCCACTCGAAGCGGAGTGGACCGAGCGGTGAGAACCATCGAAAACCGAAGCCCACCGAGTAGCGGAGGAAGCGGTGCATCCCGCACGGCGCAGACGAAGGATCGGTGTCGGGTGAGACGGGCGCCTGGCAGTTGCCGAAGCCGTCCCGGAAGGCGAATACGTTCCAGGCGTTGCCGCCGTCCGTGAAGATGACGCCCTTGATGCCGACCGCTTCGATGAGCGGGAACTCGAGCTCGATGTTGTAGAAGGCCTGGAAGTCACCACCGATCGGTCGGCCCTGTGCGATGATCGGGAGGTTGGGATCGCCCGCCGAGGCGATGCCGGCTTGCGGACCGACCGACTGCAAGCGGTAGCCCCGAATCGTGTAAATGCCGCCGAGATAGAACCGCTCGAACACCGGGACCGACTTGCGCGACGTGATGAGACCAAGCTCGGCGTTGACCTTGAAGACCACGGGGCCGAACACCTTCTTGTAAAAGCGACTGAAGGCAGTCTGCCGAACGAAGGTATTGTCCGAGCCGAGGTACTGATCGGCGATTTGCACCGCGTAGTTCGCGAAGATGCCTTGTGTCGTCGAAATCCGGTTGTCGCGGTTGTCCCAGTTGACGGTGAACCGGAGCGAGCTCGTGATGCCGTCACGGAACGCGTTGGCGATGAAGATGTTGGAGAAGGTGTTCGCCAGGTCGCCGCCAACGCCGAGGAGGTTTCCTCTGGGCTGGGAGATGTTGACGTTCTCGAACTCGTATCGGAGGAAGATCCGGAAACGCGGATTGAAGAGCGGATGCCCGGTCGTGACGTTCGCGCCGGTCGAGTCCTGACGGAAGTCACGAAAATCTCTGATGCGCTTGAACAACCCGAATCCGAGGCTCCATTCGGAGCCGAGGAACCAGGGCTCGACGAAGTTCAAGTCGATCTGTTGCCGGATGCCTGAAATCTGCAGGTTCAAGCCGAGCGTCTGGCCACGGCCAAAGAGGTTTTGTTGCTGGACCTGTGCGGTGACGATGAAGCTTTCGAGCGATGAGAAGCCCGCACCGACCTGGAACGTGCCCGTCGGCTTCTCGGCGACTTCGACGTTGATCACCATCTGATCGCGGGCGGTTCCCTCTTCTTCGGAGACGTCGACTCGCTCGAAGTAGCCAAGCTGATTCACCAGGGCCCGGCCGTCCTCGAGTTTGCTCTGATTGTAGAGGTCGCCCTCGCTGGTTCGGAACTCTCGCCGAATGACGGCGTCACGCGTCTTGGTGTTGCCGCGGATGTGGAGGCGCTCGATGTAGACCAGCGGCCCTCGCTGGATGTTGATGGTCACGTCTACGAGATGGTTCACATCGTCGAGGTCGGTGCCCGGCACCATCTCCACCAGGGCGTAGCCGTTGTCGCGGTACGTTCGGCTAATTCCCTCGATGCCTTGGGCGATCTTGCTGCGACTGAACCAGTCGCCGGGCTTGAGCTTCACCATCTTGCGGAGCTGGGCCTTGGGCGCGACGGTCTCGACTTCGTTCCCGGCGCCGTCGGTTTCCATGATGTCGAACTCGCGAATCCGGAAGCGCGGGCCTTCTTCGACGGGAATCGTGATGTCGACGTAGGCGCGGTCGGCCGTGAGCTCCACCGTCGGACGACCTGGACGCATCATCAAGTAGCCCTTGTCGTAGTACCAGGCCTGGACTCGAGTCAGGTCTTCGTCGAAGGCCGAACGGCTGAACTTGTTGCGGTCGCTCAGGAACGAGAACATCCCGGTCTCGTCCGTCTGCATGATTTTCAGGAGCTCCGGGGCGGGCAGCTCCTTGTTGCCTACGAAGCTGATGCGCCTCACCTCGACTTCGGCGCCCTCGTCGATGTTGAACACTATGTCGACTTGGTTGGTATCGCCGGGGACTCGCCGGAGCTCGTACCCGACATCCGCGAGGAAGAAGCCCTCTTCGGAGTAGAGCTGCCGCATCGCATCCGCCTGCGACTCGACATCGGGCACCGAGAGAATCGTCCCGGGCTCGAGCGTGATCGTCTCGTCGATGTCGTCCTCGTCGACCTCGTCGTTGCCCTCGTAGATGACCTTGCGAATCGCGGGCCGTTCGACGACGCGAATCGTGAGCTTGATCCCGGCGCCGATGGGATCGGATTCGATTTGGAGGTCGTCGAAAAACCCCATGTTCCAAAGCGCCCTGGCATCTCGCGTGACCGCGGGGTCAGTGCACGTAGACCCTCGACGGAGCTTCATCGTGGCGCGCACGTCTTCGGGATCGACGCGGCGCGCACCGACCACCACGATGCGGCGAATCTCCTTGCCGTGACAGCTCGTGCGGGGGACCTGGATGGCCGCGTTGGGGTCTTCGACCGGCTCGTAGGGGTCGGCCTCGCCCTCCGGATCCCCTTCGCGAGGGATCGGCTGGAGTGCCGGCTGCGGTTGAGGGGATGTACGTATGGGCCGCGTCGCCGGGGGAGGCGGCTCGGGCATGTTGTCCCCACTCTGAGCGCCCGCCACGGAAGCGAGCCCTGCGAGCATCAGGGCTATGGCAGGGGCTGAAGGGCGCATTGTGAGGCGTAACGATTCGGGCGGCTATAGCCGTGCCCTATTGGGGGGTCAAGTTGCTTTTCCTTGGTTTTCAAGGGGTTGGGCGCGGCGCTCGTCCGAATCGATGCGCCCATCCTTCATGGAAACCTGCCTCGGCATCATTGCGGCGAAGTCGCGACTGTGGGTCACGATGAGGAACGTGATTCCATGCCGCCGGTTCAGGTCGAAGATCAGCGACTGCACGGAGTCGCTGGTCTGACTGTCGAGATTACCGGTAGGTTCATCGGCGAGTACGAGCTTCGGTTGCATGAGGAGCGCGCGCGCCAAGGCCACGCGCTGCTGTTCGCCGCCAGAAAGCTCACCGGGCCGATGGGTGAGCCGCTCGGAGAGCCCGACCTCGCTGAGGAGCTCCCGGGCCCGGTTCTCAAGTCGTCTCCCCCCCTGAATCAGGCCTGGCATCATCACATTCTCCAACGCGGTGAACTCGGGAAGGAGATGGTGAAATTGGAATACAAAACCGATGCTTCGGTTTCGGAACTCCGCCAGGTCTGAGCTTCCGAGACGGGTCACATCCCGGCCGCCGTAGAGGATTCGGCCCTCGGTGGGAAGATCGAGCGTCCCGATCAAATGGAGCAGGGTGCTCTTTCCGGCGCCGGACGGACCGACGATCGTGACCATCTCGCCACTGCCGATCTCGAGATCGATGCCCTTGAGGACTTCCAGTGACCGGCCCTCGTGCTCGAAGGTTTTGGTCACGTTTTGGACGGTGACGAGTGGATCGGACATCAAAACGTGAGCAGTCAGTCGTAACGGAGCGCGTCGACGGGTCGAACGCGACTCGCTTGATACGCGGGAAAGAGAGTTGCCGCCAGGCATACCACCACGGTTGCGGCGCCAACCAGGGCGAACTCGGTTGGATCGAGGTGTACCGGAAGTTTGTCGATGTAGTAGACCTCGGGATTCATTCGGATTCCAAAGTGTTCGGCGGCAAATGTGAGCACGAAGCCAAGCCCGAGGCCCATGAGGCCGCCCGCCGCTCCGATCAGCAGACCCTCGATCACGAAGATCCGAATCACGCCTCGTGCCGAGGTCCCCATGGCCTTGAGGATACCCACCTCCCGGCGTTTCTCCTGCACGAGGAGGGTGAGCGTGCCGAAGACCGAGAAGCCCGCGATGAGGATTGCGATCCCGAGGGTGATGAACATCGCGAGCTTTTCGAGGGCGAGGGCGCCGAAGAGTTGCTGGTTCATCATCTTCCAGTCGCGCACCCGGAGCTGGTCCTGGCCGATCGTCGACGCCAGCTCGGCCGCCAGGGCAGGGGCGCGCTCGACGTCTTCGACCTTGATCTCGATGCCGCTGATGCGGCCCTCCGAGCGGAGAAAGCGCTGGGCGACGCCCAGGTCGATGTAGGCGTGCTTCATGTCGTACTCGTACATGCCGCTATAGAAGATGCCCGCGATTCGGAAGGGCCGGGTTCGCGGGATCGGGCCCGTGGGGCCGAGGTCGCCGCGGGGGGAGACGACGGTGACTCGATCGCCGACGACGAGCCGAAGCGCCCTGGCCAGCTCTTGTCCGACGATGAGGCCTGGCATCGCGTCCTCTTTGGCTTCGGCAGGCAGGCCGGCTGCCGCCGCGCGCTCGGCGTCGTGGACCATGGCGTCGATCGGGCCGGCAAGGCTCGTGCTGATCGAGGAGTCGAGAATCCGTTCAGGGTGCTGCAAGTACTCGAGCTTGCCGTGCGTGAGGTTGTGGGCGAGGTCCGTGACCTCTGAGACCGTTGCGGGATCGATGCCGCGAAGGACTGCCCCGGCGCGATTCGAGAGACTCGACACCATGACCTCGACCTGAAGGAAAGGCGTGGCGCCCACGACGCCCTTGGTGTCGCGGGTTTGTTCGAGCAGGGGCTGCCAGTCGTCGAGCTCCTCGAAGGCCTGGTCGACCACGATGTGAGCGCGGTTGCCGAGGATCTTCTTTTTGAGGTCGGCCCGGAAGCCGCCCATGACGCTGAGTACCGAGATCAGCATGCAGGAGGAAACCGCGACCGCGAGGATCGACAGGGTGCCGCTCGCGGCGAGGAATCCGGTCTTCTTGGCGCGAAGGTGACGCGCTGCGACCATCGAGCGGAAACCGATCCGTTCAAATGCCGACAGCAGAGGGCCAACCATGCGCAGGGCGAGCCGGATGCCGAAGACGGTCGTCACGCTCACGCGGACCACCGCGCGAATCAGGCTCGCGTCGTTTCCATCGGTGGGCGACAGCGGAAACAAGAAGCTCACCGCTAGGAAAGCGACCACGAGCGCCGCGTCGAAGCCCCACCAGAATCGCTCGCGGCGTGCGGCGGGCACCAGGAACCAGCAGGACATGCTCAGGACCACGATCAGCGCAGCGGTCACCGCCTGGAGTGTGGTCGCCGCGTGATAGAGCGTTGGCACCCAGGCGAGGTCGAGGTCGGAGTACGCGAGGTGGGTCAGGCCGAAGAGCAGGCTCGCGATGGTGCCACCAAGGACGTGTCCGACCGAGACGCGCGCCGCCCATAAGAGAACGCCGGCGGAGGCGGTGGTGATCACCGCATGCAGACCGGCGGTAGTCGCCAAGCCAATGGTCCGGGCGCGCCCGCGCGCGCCGCGGGGCAAGCGTGCCGCGCGCTGAAGGACGGCCGCGCTGAGCAGCGCCAAGGTGAGCTGGGTGGTCGTCCATGCGATGGCGAGACGAATCCACAGCAGGTCGTTGCCGATCGTGGCCTGAAACCATTGGGTGCTCGTTGCGCCGAAGACGAGCACCGCCGCGACATGCAAGACCCCAAAACCACAGAGGACCGCCGTCCAGAAACCGAGCGGCCGCGGTTGGCTCATTCGGCCTCCGGGCGGAGCAATGGAAAGAGAAGCACGTCGCGGATCGATGGCTGGTTGCAGAGAAGCATTACGAGCCGGTCGACGCCCAGCCCGAAGCCGGCGGCGGGCGGCATGCCGTGGGAGAGCGCGCGAATGTAGTCGGCGTCGAAGTCCATCGCCTCGTCGTCTCCGCGCTCACGGTTGCGAAGCTGTGACTCGAACCGTTCGGCCTGGTCCTCCGAATCGTTGAGCTCGCTGAAGGCATTGCTCAGCTCGCGCCCATCGATGAAGAGCTCGAAGCGGTCGACGTATGCGGGGTCGTCGTCGTTTCGACGCGCCAGGGGAGAGACCTCCCAGGGGAACTCGGTGATGAACACGGGGACCGATTGGGCACCGTCCGGCGTCCGGTACATCGCGGTCAGGTCGGGCTCGACCAAGAGCTCGAATACGGCGAACACCCGCTCGCCGTGGGTCTCGCAGTGCGAGAGCTGCTTCTGTGCTGCCGGGTCGAGGTTCGGGGCGATCGCGTTGCACGCCGTGGCGAAAGCCTCCTCGTCGTTGATGGCGTCGCGCGAGAGGGCTTCGGTCCAGGGGGTTTCGGGGACCCCGCCTTGGCCGGCTCGCTCGTGACGTTCCGCGATGGCCTCTCGCATCCGCACCCGCTTCCAATCGGCCTGAAGGTCGAACGTCCGGTCGCCGGTGAGGCCCGGAAACCGTGTGCGAACATCCGCGTCCACCGCACGAAGCATGTCGACCACCAGATCCATCAGGTCCTCGTGGGTGGCGTAGGCCATATAGAACTCGAGGATGGTGAACTCGGGATTGTGCTTCGTACTGATGCCTTCGTTGCGGAAGGTTCGTCCGAGCTCGTAGACCCGGTCAAAGCCCCCGACGAGTAGCCGCTTGAGATAGAGCTCGGGGGCGATACGCAGGATCAGCTCTAGGTCGAGAGCGCGGTGGTGCGTGTCAAACGGCTTGGCCGTCGCGCCGCCGCGGATCGCATGGAGCAAGGGCGTCTCGACCTCGAGAAAACCGAGGACGTCGAGGAAGCGCCGAAGCGACTGGACGATGAGGGTGCGCGCGCGGAAAACCTCGGCGACAGCGGGGTTGGCAAAGAGGTCGACGTAGCGTTCGCGGTACCGCTTCTCTACGTCTTTGAGGCCGTGCCATTTGGCGGGGGGCGGCAGGAGGGCTTTGCCGAGATGCTCGTAGCGGCGGGCGCTCACCGCCAGCGCGCCGGTCCGGGTGCGAATGGCAGGGCCCTCGATGAGGACGTGGTCGGCGAGGTCGAGGAGCTTGAGCACGGCCGCGTCCCGCTCGCTGAGGCTGTCGGGCCGCACCAGCGCCTGCGCATCGCCGTGCGGGGTGCGGATCACCAGGAACGGGCCCCGCTTGGCGATCACCCGGCCGAAGAGCGGCAGGTGAGGCGTGTCCTCAGCGAGCTCCTCTTCGAGCGGCAGCTTGGCACAGGCGTCCTCGTCGGCAGCGAGGTGAACCAGCCGGCGGCGCTTCTCTTCGAGATCAGGGCTGGTGCGCCAGGTGTTGGGATACGGCAGCACACCGAGCTCGCGTAGGCGCTCCGCCTTGTTCAACCGTGTTTGTCGTAGCTCGTCTTCGGTGGCCACTTGCTATTCCTCTTGGGCTTCGCCCGCCTTCATCTTTTTCTTCTCGGCGTTCATCAGAAGGTAGGTCTCGATGAACTCGTCGAGGTCGCCGTCGAGCACGGCGTCTGCGTTGTTGATCTTGTGATCGGTCCGCTCGTCCTTGACCATCGTGTAGGGTTGCAAGGTGTAGGTGCGCACCTGCGAGCCGAACGCGATCTCGGCCCGGTCGTTCAGGAACGCTTCTTCGAAGGCCTCTTCCCGTTCACGGCGTGCCTTCTCGAAGAGCAACCCGCGCAACATCTTCAACGCGGTTTCGCGGTTCTGGTGCTGCGAGCGCTCGGCCTCGCAACGGACCGTGAACCCGGTGGGGATGTGCTTCATCCGGACGGCGGACTCGGTTCGGTTGACGTGCTGGCCGCCTGCGCCACCGGACCGCATGGTGCTGACCTCTAGGTCCTCGTCCCGGATCTCGATCTCGCCTTCGTTGAGCTCGTCGCCGAGGTCGGGCACGACGCTGACTCCAGCGAACGAGGTATGACGTCGTTTGTTGGCATCGAAGGGGCTGATCCGGATCAGCCGGTGCACCCCGTTCTCGGCACGGAGGTAGCCATAGGCGTTGGGCCCGCGGGCCACGAAGGTGGCGTCTTTGATTCCGGCTTCATCCCCCGGCTGCTTGCTGAGCAGCTCGGTCTTGAAGCCGCGACGCTCACACCAGCGAAGGTACATACGCAAGAGCATGTCGGCCCAGTCCTGTGCCTCGGTCCCACCGGCGCCCGGATTGATGGTCACGATCGCGTCTGTATCGTCGTCTGGGGTCAGCATCCGCTTGAGCTCGAGGCCGCGAACCTCGGCTTCCACAGACGGGAGCTGCTCGGCCACATCGGCCAGCACACCCTGATCTCCCTCGCTTGCCGCGAGCTCCAGGAGCTCGAGTAGATCCGTAGCTTCGCGGTCTACACGTTCGAATTCCTTGAGGGTTTCCTCGGTGGATGCACGCTCGCGCATCATCTTCTGGGCCTTCTTCTGGTCGTCCCAGAATCCCTCGGCGAGGCTCAGATTGGTGAATCGGTCGATGTGGTGGCGAAGGCCGTCGAGGTCAAAGATACCTCCCCAGCGCTGCCATGCGCTGTACGAGGTCTTGAAGTTGTTCGCGGCATTCGCCTGGTGTCATCACTCTGCGCGCGGACCTACCGCGCCACCCACCCCATGTCAATCTCGGCAGCGGCAGCGGCAGCGGCAGCGGCAGCGGCAGTGCCAGCGCCAGTGCCAGCGCGCAGTACGGCGTGTGGGAGGGATTTTCTTG
>JBGUEF010000136.1:0-8502 GCA_041821485.1 Deltaproteobacteria bacterium | reverse complement strand
CGAGGGCCCGACCAGACCGCCGCCCGGTGCCAGCCGTAGAGCGTCTCTCCGTCTTCAGTCGGGATGCTGAGCTCGGTAGCGCCAACCCGTGACGCGACCTCGTTCAGCATCGAGACACCGACGCCCTGCGGCCCCGGGAAAAGCATCTGCCGTTGATACTGTGAGAACAAACCCATCGTGACCCATGCTGTAGCGACGAAGGCAACCAGGCCCAAGCTGATCCTGCTCACCACGGTCAGACCTCACCCGATATTGTGGGCACCGTGACGAAGCTTGAATTACCATGCGTGGCGATGACAGGAATCATGAAAGTTGTCGCCGTAGGGCTCGTGTTGCTTTTGGCGGCCTGCGGTGGGTCGAAATCGACGACCGGATCGACCGGCAAAGTGAGCGCCATCGAGGCCATGGGCATTACGCCACCCGACTCTCCGTGGGAGGAGATGAGCGTCGCGGACAAAGAGTTTTACATGATCGGCAAGGTGAATCCGATCATGAAGGAGCTCTTCGCCGCTCATGACGCCGAAGAGTTTGCTGAATTCGACTGCGTCGACTGCCACGGCGAAGAGATGCGCGAGATCGACTTCAAGATGCCCGCGCCTTCGATGTACATCGTCCCGCCCGAGGGCACGCCTGGGCACCGCGGGATGATGTCGACCTTTCCCGAGACCGTGAAGTTCATGGCGGAGACGATCACGCCTGCGATGGGCAAGCTCCTCGGGGTCGAGAATTTCACCTGCGCCGGATGTCATCCGAGTGAGGCTCCGGTGAAGAAGAAGGCCGCCACACCGAAGCGCAAGCCCTCGAAAACCAAGGGATAACGCGCCAGCCCATCGTCTTTGACCGGCGTGGGAGCCCCTGCTAGCTTTCAGCCACTTTTTGTCCGAAAGGGAGTCCGATGACCTGGGTCATTACACGTCTGTGCCGCGATTGCGTCGACAAATCCTGCGTCGATGTTTGTCCCGTCGAGTGCATCTACGAGTACAAGGGTGACGATCGCGAGACGTTCCCCAACCAGCTCTACATTCAACCCGAAGAGTGCATCGATTGCGGCGCGTGCGAGCCGGAGTGTCCCTGGGAGGCGATCTACGAAGATGCGTCCGTCCCCGAGGTTCTCACGGAAGACACCGCGCTCAACGCGAAGATGATGGAAGACCAGGACTCGTTCGAGGTTCCCGTGAACGAGGGGACGGACCAGCCGACTCCCGAGCAGGTGGCCGAGAACAAGGCCAAGTGGAACCTCACCGCTTAATTAACCCTTTGAAAAAGGGGACTGTCCCCTTTTTCGCTTGAGGAGGCGGTAGGCGGCGTAGGTGTAGGCTGCTGCTAGGGCGGCTAGGGCTAGGTACGCGACGTTTAGGTAGAAGCCGGCTAGGTCGGGGGCGGTCCAGCCGAACTCCCGGACTAGGCGGTTCATGTCGCCGTCGCTTTCGCTGCCGACGGCCGATCCCCACGGCATTCGGCTGAGGTCGGCTGATGCTGCGCGCCACAGGAGTAGCACCTGGGTGAAGCAGAGTGCCGCTGGGATCAGCGCGATCCATCGCCAGAAGTCCCATCGAAACCGGTCGGGAAGGGGGAAGTGGAAGGCGATCAGGAGGAAGGCGCCGAAGACGATTTCGCCGAGTGCACCCGAGAGGATCTGCCACATCAGGGTGCGCCACGGCGGGACGACGAAGGTGATTACGGCCCACGCCAGCAAGATCAGCGAGGCGCTGCTGAGCATGAACCAGTTCTTCTCGCGGTAGGTGTGGAACATCAGCCAACCGAGTAGGCCAGCGACGAGTAACCCCATGAGCACCGACTGATCGTCGTACCAGAACGTGAAGAACGGCAACGGAATCGCGATTCGGCTGCTGAGCCATGACCCGGCCGCGTGGCCGAGCTCGTGAAAAGGCATGCCCACGAGGGACGCCAACAGGCGGCCGAAGTTGCTCGAGCAGAACAGCCAGCTCAGCAGCATGACCAGCGGCACGGCGACGAGATTCTCGATCCCTTGGTCGTACTCGCTGCGGCTGTGTGTGAGCCCTGGGCCTGTTGGGACTGGTGGCGAGTGGCTGACCGTCAGCGGCGCCAGGACCCGCGGCACCGGAAGCGAAGTGCGAAGGGCGCGCGCTAGCTCGAAGAACGCCCCGTCACCAAGCCACATGCCGCCGCAGGTGCGGCACTGCCAGGAGCCGACGTCCGCCCCGCCTTTGACGCGAAGCGGCTGCATCGCCGGGTCGATACACTTCGGGCATCGCATGCCCACCTCTTGTCCAAGTGAGACGGGCACGACCTCGGTTGCCTTGGCCAGTGACCCGCGGCCGACGAGCTCCCGGATCTCATGGCGGTCCAAGAAGAGCCCGCGACACTGCGTGCACAGCTCGACATTGACGCCCGGACTCGCCTCGTACCCCGACAAAGGCATCGAAACGCATGTTGGACATGGCCCCACACCCTCAATGTAATATAAGGGCCCCCATGCGACGAACGTTGGCTGAAAACGGCGTCTTCTTGCTTCGGGTTGCGGTGTCTTTGCTGATGCTGAGCCACGGCATTCCGAAGGCGCTCGAGTACGAGACGCTCGTTCAGAACTTTCCCGATCCACTGAACGTTGGCACCGAGATGAGCGCGATGCTGATCCTCTTTGCGGAGGTCGGCTGTTCGATCTTGCTGCTGCTCGGCCTCTTCGGCCGCTTCGCATCGGCGACCCTCTTCATCGCGATGATGGTCGCCGCCTTCGCACATCACTTCGCGGACCCTTGGGCCATGAAGGAGCTTCCGCTGCTCTATGCAGCGGTGTACGCGTGCCTCACCTTGACTGGTCCGGGCTCGACGTCTGTCGACGCCTGGTTCAAGCGAGCGATGTTCGAACAAGGGGCTTCAGCTTCTCGAGGGCAGCGGCAAGCTGATCCGGGGGAACCGACGTGAAGCAGAGGCGAACCCATTTGGAGTAGTCGGCACCACAGGACCGACCCGGCGTGAGCAGAACGCCCGCGTCGGCACAGCGTTCCAAAAACACGGAGCAGTCTTCGTCGCCGGACCCAAGCTGGGCGCTCACGTCGATGAACAGGAACGTTCCGCCCTCGGGCCTAGGGACGCCAAGTGCGTCAGCTGCCTGGTATCCCGCGTCGCGATAAAGCGACCGGCTCTCTTCTACCCAGGCGCCACCCTGCTGTAGCGCTCCAACCGCGCCGAACTGCATGGGCCGGGGCGCGCAATAGGTGTGGAAAGTCTGCATCCCGCGAATGGCGGTCATGACGCCTTCGGGTCCATGGGTGAATCCCACTCGCGCACCGGCGAACCCGTAGGTCTTCGAGAGCGTGTGAAAGGCAATGGCGCGGTCGCGGATGCCCCGCCGCTTCCACACCGCGTCGGGCGGCTCGCGGTCGAAGTAGATCTCTTCGTACGCCTCGTCGCAGAGGACCCAGAGGCCGTGACGTGTGGCAACGCGCATCATGGCGTCGACGGTGGCGTCCGGAAGCACACGTCCGCTCGGGTTGTTGGGCGTGTTGATGTAGAGCGCCACGGTGCGGTCGGTCACCGCGCTTTCGAGAACGGCCTCGGCATCGAAGCCGGGCTCGTCGAGTCGCGTGTAGAACGGGACCTGCACCGGAACTGCCCCTTTCGTTGCGATGATTCCGCGGCTGAGGGGCCAAAACGGCGAGGGAAGCAGAACCTCGTCGCCCGGTTCGAGCAAGACCTGGCAGACGATGCTCAGCCCGGCAGTCGCGCCGGACATGACCTGGACGAGGTCCGGATTCAGCGTTTCACCATGGCGAGTTTCCACGTAGGCGATGAAGGCCTCGATCAAGCTCGGCTCCCCGTGAACCGGCGCGTACTTGTGGAGGCCCGCATGCTCGGCGCTGAGTTGGTTCTCGGCCCGCGCCGCGGCTACCGGGTCGCGGTAGGTGTCGCCAACGTGCAGCCGGTAGATCGCCTCGTTCTTTGCGCGCGCGCGCTGCTCCAAGTTGCTGTACACGCGGGCCGAGACCGAGTGCGCATGTTTCGAGACGTTCGGAAATCGAGGCATCAGGGCTCAGAGCCACACGAGAGCGATGATGGTGACGGTGCTGATCCCCACCAAGACTTGGAGTGGCAAGCCCAGGCGCAGGAAGTCGGTGTACTTGTAGCCGCCCGGGCCATACACCATCAGGTTCGTCTGGAAGCCGATCGGTGTGGAGAACGCGGTCGCCGCGGCGATCATGGTCATGTAGCTGATCGGAAGAAGGCCGATGCCCTGCGCCTCTGCTGCCGTTGCCGCGATGGGGAACATCAGCGCCGCAGACGCCTTGGTGGTCACGAGCCCCGCCAGGATCGCCGTGATCGCGTAGAGCGCGACCAGCACACCGACGCTCCCGAACGGCGCTGCGAAATCGATGATCCTCGCGGCAAGGACTTCGGCCGCGCCGCTCTTCTGGATTGCGATGGCGATTCCGAATGCCGCGGCGATTGCGATGAGTACGGTCCAGTCCAAGGAGCGCCGGGCCTGCTCACCGGTCAGGCAGCGGGTCAACAGCATCAGGCCGGCCGCGGTCAGCGACGCGACCATCAGGTTCATGCTGCCAGTGGTGTTCACGAGAACCATCAGGAAGAGAATCACTGCGGCCAACCAAGCGCGGTCATGCCGCGGCGGAGCGCTGTCTTCCACCTCGGCGATCAACGCGAAGTTCGGGTCTCTCTGGCGAGCATGGGCGAACTCGGGGTGAGACTCGATCAGCAGCACGTCGCCGGCCTGAAGCCGAATGTCGCCGACTTTCGTCTCAGTTACGCGCACCCCCTGGCGATGAACAGCGAGAATCGCGGCGTCGTAGATCGTGCGAAAGCGGCTCATCCGAATGGTTTGTCCGATCAGCGCCGAATGGGCGCCAACCACCGCCTCGACCAGTCGTCGGTCGCGATGCGCGGTGATTTTGTCGACCTGATCGGTGTCGGGGACGATGCGCTGCTTTCGCAAGTCGACCACCGAATCCACGACCCCGGTGAAGTGCAGCCGATCGCCCTCGCGCAGCACCGTTGACGGCGGAACCGCGGCGAGCACTCGGCCCGCGCGCTCGATCTCGTAGAGGTAGACACCTCGCAGCGAACGGAGCCCTGCTTCCTCGATGCTGTCTCCGATGACCGGTGAGCCCTTTTCCACGCGCATCGCGATGGTGTACTCACGCGCCTTGCCGAGGTCTTGGAGGGCGCCTCGGCGATCCTTGAGCAGCCGTTGCGAGGTGATGACGATGAACAGCATTCCGATGGCCAGGGCAGGGATGCCGAGCTGAGCGATTTCGAACATCTCGAACTTGATCGTCGGGTCCCACTCTTTGGCGAGACCTGCGACCACCAGGTTCGTGCTCGTGCCGATCAGGGTGCAGGTGCCCCCGAGAATCGAGGCGTACGACAATGGCAAGAGCATCAGCGAGACGCTGAAGTGGCAGCGGCGCGCCCAGCCGGTGACGAGCGGCACGAACATGGCAACGACCGGTGTGTTGTTGAGGAACGCCGAGAGCGCGGCGACCGGGAACATCATGCGAAGCTGGCCACCGGCAAGGGCTCTCGGCCGGCCGAGCACGGTGCGGGCGATGAGGTCTAGACCGCCGGTCTCCTTCACGCCCGCCGCGACGACAAAGAGCGCCGCGATGGTAACGACCGCAGGATTCGAAAACCCGGTGAACGCTTCGCCCGGCTCGATGATCCCCGTCAGGAGCAGGATCGTGACAGCCCCGATCAGCACCATGTCGGGGCCGGCCAGGTTCGCCGCCATGACGACCACCATCCCGACGATCACCGCGATCGTGATCCAGCCGTCGCCCGTCATCATGCTGGCGGAGACTAGCAGCCGCGGTCCTGATTGACCCGTTCTTGATCGGACCCGCCGGGAATCGACCTAGGGGGCGTAGCGATCGGCCTTTTCGCGGAACATCATCGCGGCGTCCTGGTCGCCGCGGCGGTCCGCGTCGAGGGCGCCTTCGTGGTAGTAGTCGAATCGGGCGCTGCTCGTGGTTACAGTGATCCACAGGGCGAGGCAGCCGCCGAAGAGGCTGGCGACGCGCCACAAGGGGCGCCACCGCGGTGTGAAGTAGAGCTGGCGCCCCATCACGAACAGCATGGCGATCGCGGTCAACGTGCACCCGGTCTTCACGCCCGGCATGTCGACGAACATGCTCACCATCGGGGCGACGACGAGGCCGAGGAGCGATAGGTAGAACACCTGGGAAGCGCGCTCATCGATGCCGCCTTCGGGTCGCTCTTCCACCAGGTTCCGCGCGGGCCGGGTCAGAATCCGCCCAAAGGCGTGGATCCACTGCGTCGGCGCGAAGACGAGCAGCGCGATTCCGATCATGTAGACGGGCAGCCAGCCTTGCTGAGGCGTCAAGAGGTGGAAAGCGACTGGCGCTGCGACCAGGACCGGGGCTGCCATGCGCAGGGCCGGAAGCTCAGCCCGGTCCTGCATGCTGGCGATCAGGTAGGCGACGCAGCAGACCATCGGCAGCCAATACGCTCGCCCCTCGGCGGCCGACCAGGCGGCCACGTAGAAGTACATGATCGCCGTCGTCACGCAGAACAGGACGTACGCCGCCACGCTTCCTCGTGGCGCCCGGTCGGAGCGTGAGAAGGCCGCGCGCGCGCTCAGCATCGGGAAGAAAACGAAGCACAGGAGGTAGAGCGAAAGAAGGTAGTGGTACGGGACCGAGTCGAGAAGGCTGCACGACCAGCCGAGCGTGTACCCAGCGGCGATGAGCACGATCGCGATACGATGAGGGCGATAGAGCGCCTGGCTCAGCGCGAGCACACCGGTGAAGGCCAGCACGCCGAGGTAGAACGCAGAGCTTGGAACGAAGGTGTCGAACCAGGGAAAGTGCGCCACGTTGAACGCACCCACGCCGTACTTCGCTCCCTGAGGCATCATGTTGAGCCAGGTGTCGAAGGCGAGCAGCGCCAGGACGAATCGAAGCACCAAGTACGGCCGTGCCAGTGCCACGTCTCCGAACCAGTAGCGTTCCAAGGGCTTCATCGTGTGGCCGTCCTCACGGTTTCGTGTGCCCGTTCACCGCCGCATCGAAGGCTGTACGCGCGGGTGCCGCGCTCGCCGTCGCAGTGATTGACGAGCTCGACCTGCATGACGCCTTCCGCCTCGCACTGCTTTCGGAGGAACGCGTCAACCACCGTGCGTCTGCCCTGGCCGACATAGTCGACCCAATCCTGATGGATCACCTTCCGCACCAAGATCACTTCGCGCTCCCCATCGAAGCGCTCGAGTGATGCGCTGGTCTCACAAGACGGCGCAGCAGGCGGCTCCAGGCTCCGCCAGGTGAAGCGTTCGTCCGCCGCGTCCTCTCGTGTGAGATACGTGAGGGGAATCAGGAACTGAAGCGCGACAAAGGCCGCGATGAGCACGCCGGTTCGCCGCCGGGCCTTCGGACTCGGGTGTGCCGGAGGCGGCTCGGTCTCGGAAGAGGCCATCACCTCAACATCGGCGCCCGGCGGCGCCGTGTCAAAAGATGCTCGGCACTGTGTCCGAGGGGGCCGCGCGAGAGGCCGTGCCGAGACGGAAGGAAACCCCGTCTTGGCCCGAATAAACGATGTCGATGCGGTCGGGCTGAGAGATGGCGTCGGGGCTCCGCACGCCGAGGCTGTCGAAGCCTTCGTTGCTGCCCCCGAGGACCTCACCCATCGGCCGCCACAGGAGCAGCTCGTCCGAAACCGCAAGCTCCACGGCCCAGCGGGTGCCGGTTCGTCGGGCGTAGTAGAGCTGGTAGGCGCTGTTGTGGATGATCAAGCTTGGGCCGGTGATGTCCGAAGTGGGATCGTCGACCCGGGTCAACTCCTCGAGGCCCCCGTTGATGATTCGATCCCAGCCCATATCGAGAATGTTTGTGTAGAACGCGTGAAGCTCGGTGGCGCCACTCGAAAGAGTAGCTCGCGCGACGAGCAGCCAGAACCCATCGCGGTAGACGACGCTCGGTGCGTCGTACGACACCACATCGCCCGTGGGCATGAGGCTGGGTGCCTCGCTGTTCATGAACACCGGAGGTTCTTCGGTGGACATGGCCACACCGATGCTTCCTACGCCGGCGCCGTCTCGGGCGGTGTAGAACAGCAACAAGAAGTTTCCGTCCCACACCAGCTCGGGGTCGCCCACGCCCAGCGCCTCGTAGGGCTCCGTCGGGATGAGCGCCGGATTCGAGTCGGTAAGGAAGAACTCCCCGGCCGCATCTTCTTCCGCAACGAAGATCTCACCGTCGACCTCGTAGGCCATGCGCCTGCGCGCCCCCTGCTCGACGATCGACGGCCCGCTTCCCGATGCGTGCCCCGGCACATCATTGCCGTTGAGCGTGATCGAGATTGGCTCTCGGTCGACCCAGGCTTGCGGGTTGTCGCAGAAGGACGATTGGACCTCGATGATGGCGATCGCCGCGCTGGTGGCCGCCGCGCCCAGGTTCCGCCCGAAGGCCACGAATTGGCCCGTTCGAGGGCCGCCGCGTCAAAGACATAGGCCCCTACGGAGTTGCCATCGCGGAACACCTGCGCTGACCC
>JBGUEF010000135.1:0-8509 GCA_041821485.1 Deltaproteobacteria bacterium | reverse complement strand
GGTAAAGCTCGATCTCTACGAGGGGATGTCACATGTATTTCAGGCCTTCATGCCCGACACACCGGAGTCAAAAATGGCTCTGGGGAAAGTTGATGCGTTTCTTAAGCAACATCTGGGTGAGTAACGAGTCCGAAATATTGTTTCAACAGGAGAGTCAGGCATTCAGACCCCAGCCACTTTACAGCGAACCTTGCAAGCCCTGTTGATGACGGGGATTTCCATTTTTTGCTCTAGCGGCGGCTTTCGCTGCGGATACCATTGAGACCACCGCCAATACAGCGGAGAAGCCCAGACTCATGAACCGTTCGAGCCCCGGCTCCGCCCCCTAGCGGAGCGTTTCGACTCCGGTCTGGGTCGCGCCTTGTATGGCACCCTGGTCCTGCTGGTCGAGGTTCTTCTTCTCTGATTGCTCGAAGGTCTTGATCTTCTCGTCGGACTCCTTGATGCGCTTTTCGGCGTCGTCGCGTTGCTCGCGCGCGTTGAGAGCATCTTGCTTCAGGGCTTTGAGCGCGGCGTCGTCCTCTTCCTCGATGGACTGCCGCAGGGCTTCGCGCTCGCGCTGCCTTTCCCCTGCGACCGCCTGCTCCTTCTTCTTCTGCTTCATGCGTTCCTTGACGACATCGGCGGTCTGCCCGATGTCACCACCGACCGAGAAGATGAAGATTCGCTCTTTGGCCGAGACTCGGGTGTAGCTATCGTCGTCGTCAATCGCCTGTCCCGTCAGGTTGAGGCCGTTTGCCGTCCCCGTTCCGAAGAGTAGCGATACACCCGCCGACAGGCCTTTGCCATCTTTCATTCCGCCGATCGATGCGCTGAAGCCATAGCGGTCGATCTTGGCGGGGCGCAGGGGCTCACCCGCCACCGGCACACCGCCCGGTGAGCCACTGCGATCGGTGAGAAAGCCCAAGCGGGCAAACAGGAACTTGGTGATCTGGATTTCCGAGCCGATCGATACGTTCCAAGTGAAGACCCGTTTGGTCGAGTCGGCGAGCAGAATACCTGAAGTATTGGCGCGGTTCTCGAGCTGCGGAATGCCGGGTGCGATCGAGCCCTCACCTACCGGGCCGACCAGCTGCAGGTCCGCCGCAATGACCACCTTGTCGGTGATCACGTAGGACAGGCCGAGCCGAAGCTCCCATGGGATGGGCGAGCGAGAGCCGAACTCGAGCTTGCCGAAGATCGAGTCCGAGAGGCCGGGGTTGTTCGGGTCGGTGGCCGGCCGCACGTCGCTCAGCCGAAATCTCAAGTTCGATTTGCCGCCAACTCGGAAGCCGGGGGGCTGAAACATCAGGCCGAAGCGCCACCGCTTTGCAAAGATCTTGAGGAGACCGATCCGGAAGCTCAGGTCCCACGAGCTCATCGTGAACACGGTGTTCCCGGAGATCTGACGCGCGTTGACGATGCAAAACGGCAGGTTCGGGCTCGTGGGGCAGGGGCTGCCCTGGCTCGGATCTTGCGTTCCGCCAAGCGCTATCGAAGAGGTCTCGACGTGCTCGAGCTGCCGATTGTTCGCGAAGACTCCGATCCCGACCCCGAGGTTCAGAAGTGGGCGAAACCCAACGGCGGCCCCAAAAACGGTATTTCGGTCGCTTCGAAAGAACTGAAAGCTATTCGTGCGCCCAAGCGTGCCTTGGAAGTTGATGTCGCCGCCGATTTCGTCGTTGTAGGTCTGAAACACGGAGATTGCGACCTGCACTGGCTTTCGATCATTGAGCTCAGGTTTCTTTTTGCCGAGCGCGAAGCTGGCCACTGCAAAGCCCGGGAGTGTGGGGCGCGAGCTCAAGTTGAGGTCCTCGACTTGGTCCTCTCCATCAGCGCCGCCGGGCGCGTCGCTGACCAGCGCGCCTTCGATATCCAGCGTTCGCCGTTGAATGAGCGACAGACTCCCTTGAAGAAGCCGCGCATCGTTGAACGGAAGTCCGGCGGGGTTGAACCAAATGGCCGCACCGTCCGCCGCAAAACCGGTGTACGCCGCGGCCATACCGCGGGAACGCTCGCCGAGCTGAAGCGTTTGGTAGTGGGTCGCGTCGGCAAATGCATCGCTCACCGAGAAGGCAAACAACATAGCCCCCACGATGATGCCCCCGCGACCCACCGTACGAGAACGATGGCCCACGCCAGGCACTCTACGAGCAGGTGGCGCTTCGCTTCACATTTTTGGCGGAAACTACTCCACCAATTCGATCTCGCCCGGACGCCAGGTCTTCTCAATCCAAGGCTCGAGCGGCCCGTACATCCGGAGCGCGACGAACCAGCCTTTCCCTGGGATCGTTTTCAGCCAGTTCTTCTCGAAGCCCTTCGGCGGCTTGGGTCCGAAATAGATATCGTAGGAACCGTCCGCGTTCCACTTGATGCCTTTGGTCTGGCTGCCGACGGTCGGGAGCTTCTGACTCGTCTGGAGCATCGAGCGTGTCTGGTTGTCATACATCGTCAGGGCCCAGAAGTCCTTAGCGGGCGGATTGGCGGGGATGTGCAGCTTGTAGGTCTTGGATCCGTCGAGGGGCTGCTTGTTGGAGTCGACGTACGCGATGCCGTAGTCCGAGCCCACTCCGGCCTTGGTGACGGCCATCGCCGGCGTTACGGCCGTGTAGGGATAGTGGAACATCACCCGAGCGTCGCTGTTCATCGTCTTGCCGTCCTTGCCCGAGAAGAAGACGTTCTTGTCCACCCAGCCCATCAGCCACGCGCTGTGGGTGTCGGGATAGAGCTCGACTCCTTTCATCGTTCCGTCCACGCGCGGATACCAAACGATCGAGCGCGCAGCGGCGTTGGCGATCGCAACCGCGTTGGTCAGGATCTTCTTCATGCGCGCGTCGGGCCGGAACGGCTTGCCTTTTTCCATGCCGATGGAGGCGAACAGGCCGCGTGTCTCGGGATCGAGCATGCCGAGCGGCTCTTTTTGGATCACGTCGTTGAGGTGCTCGTAGAAGGTGTAGTCGTTGGCGTGAATGGTATTGAACGCTTTGCCGGAACCGCTGATGAACTTCATTCTCGGCGGCTTGTCCTTCTTGGCGAGCGGGTAGATGCGCAGGTTCTTCGTCACGTTCTTCCTAGCTGCCTTGAGGCCCTTGTCGATGGAGGCCCGCAGAAAGACCCACACGTCATAGGTCCTCGGCCTCACCACGAAGTAGCCCGACGGCACCTCGCCTTCGTAGCCGGGCGGGAGGACGAGATACTTGCCGCCCTTTCCCTTGTCCGGGCCGGCGGGCCCCACGTCCTGAACGTAATGGAACCAGGCATCGTTGAAGGCGCCGAGCATGCCCGGCGGCGCCTCGACGACCGTCGGACCATCCCGCTCGAGGTCGAGGTTCGGAAGGACATACATGGTCGAGGTATTCCCAGTCAGGTACAGCGATTTGGAATCCATCAGCTTGTCGAAGATGAGAACCTGATGACACTCGACGGCGCCCTGACTACGAGCCCCTTTCATGAGCCCCTGCACCGAGGCGCCAGGCATGCCCTTGAGGAACGCATCGACGCCGCGCATGGTGTCGAGATAGTCGTAGACCTTCGCTGCCGTCTCGGGATATGGCGCTCCATCGAGAAACTCGAGCGTGCCGATTGAAGTCTCTACCTGATCCGGAGTCGAGATCGACTCCCAAACTTTCTTGCTGACTTGGGCGCCAACCGGCGAGCACACGAGCTGTGCAAGAGCAAACGTCATTAGACTAGTCAGCACGTTCTTGAAGTGTAGCTTGTTCACTTTGTTTCTCCCTTTGTGAGTTTGCCTCGTTGTGCTCCGTTAGCGTGAAGTCGTCACCAAGGTGACCAACTCGCGGTCGGCCGGCTCGTCCCACGTGGCCTGTTTCGATGGGTTGAGGTCGACCTGACCCGTCGACGGCGTCCGAACCCCGAGCGCTGTCTCTCCCCGCGCCGCAGCCGACGCCTCCAGCTCGTCGAACGAGACCGTTGCGGCGTCGGTGTACTCCGTGAGGGGGCGGAAGGTGATGTCGGCTCCCCCAAACGTGATCAGCTCGTCGAACACCACCTGGAGCTCCGGCCAGAGAGCGACTTGCGTCATGAGATGGCTGAGGACGAGCGGGCTGATGATCAGCTCGCCGCGCGAACGGGCGACCAGCGTCGCGTTGTCGGGGTCGAGGAGCTCCATGATGACGTTCGCTTCCAGATCGTGCTCGCGAAAAAGCTCGTCGACGATGAGCGATCCCATGAGCGTCCGGGCATCGGATTCCTCAGCTGATTCGGTCCAGTCACTCCCCATGAACACGATGCTGTCGGCACCTCCAGGACCGAGAGCCCGCATCTGATCCGAATCGGTGAAGTTGACCTCGACGTGTGCGACCGTCACCGCGGGGGCCGCGCTCGTAGCGCGTGCGAGCAGCGCTTCGCGCTGAGCAATCGGGACCTTGGACGCGATGCGGACCTCGTAGCGCTCGTCAGCATACGTTCCGAACTCGGTGATGAGAGCCGGTACGCGATGATTCCAGCCGAGGATCAGAATCCGTCTTGCTGCGGTTGCGCCGGAGCCGTTGCCCGCTCCGCCCGCCCCTCGCGCAAAGACGGACCGAAAAGGCGATTCCGCCGGTTTCGATTCGTCGTAGCTCGGTGCCAAGATCACCAACCTGTCGCTTTCGGCCACTCGGGTGCCGGGGGAAGGGTTGAGAATGGGCTGAAGACCGCCTTTCGAACGTCGAACCAACCCCATCAGGACGGCGTCCGGAAATCGTGCATGGAGCTCATCGATCTGCATACCGACGAAGCCGTCTCCTTCGCGGATGTAGATCTCGTTGCCCTTTTGGTGGGTGAGGATCTCGTCGATGACGCGGGACAGCCCGGGATGGCGGATGTTCTGGGCAAGCAGCCGACTCACGAAGCCGTCGCTCGAGATGATCTCGGCATCGGCTTGGTAGGCACGTCGTGCGAGCCTGACGTTCTTCGCTTCGAAGACCTCGGCCACGACGCGCGGTGGTTGCTCCTCGTCGACCACGAGAGCCTCGAGCGAAAGCAACGTCTTGATCGTCTGGGTATCGCTCTGAATGCTACCTCGAACGAAGTCCGCGCCCGGGATCAGGATCACGGCTGCATGCGCGGCATCCACACGTCCGAGGTGCTCTGGACGTAAGGGCGAACCAGAGCGGACAGTGACGCGCCGCTCGTCCCAGGCCGGCCCCACCGCATCCCGCAGGTTCTGAACGAACGCTGCGCTGACCTTCTCGGCAAGCACGACGATATGGACGCTGCGATCGCCTCGCCGCTCGAGAAATCGTCGAGCAGGACCTTGCGACAGCAAGAGCTCGCGGACGATGGAATCGGTGCGGCTCGTCCATCCGAGGACCAGGATGTGACCGTCACGCACGACCGGCGTGAGGCCCGCCTCCAGCTTCTCCATCCACGCGTTGAGCGCCTGGGTCATGATGGCGACCAACGCGCCCAAGAAGACGACGTATCCGAGCACGGTCAGTACCGTGGATACCGTACGGTTGAACACGCCGACGTCGTCGCCGAGATAGCCCGGATCGCTCAGGCGTAAGAACGACCACCAGACGGCCTCTGGCACGTCACCAAACCCCTGTCCTAAGACGATCACCAGGAGCCCGCCGAGCAAGGAGATCAAGAGAATCAGCAACGCCGCCACCGCGACGCGGTGCCAGACACCTCGGACGAGCCAACGCTCGATCGCGAACTTCGCTCGATCGAAGGGGCGAAACGTCATCTCGTCACATCGCCCACGCCGTGATCCGTTAACCATTTGCTCAGCGGGGCCGGAAGCTCCGCAGGGCGGTCTCCCCAGTCGTAGACGACGGCCGTCTTCGCGGCCACATCGTGAAGCGCGCGTTGCCTCGCATCGAAGACAATGCCCAGCACACCGACGACCGTCGCGATGCTGATGGGCATGACGAGGGCGCGAATGGCCGCATGTCTCGGACGGACCGGCGTCCCCTCCTTCTCGACCACTTTGATGCCCAGGACGCTCATGCCCGGCGTCCTCCCCGAGATCGCGACTCCGGCCCAGAAGTAAACGAAGAACCAAACCGAGAAGGCCACGAAGCCCAGCACCCCGGCGCGCCAGTCCCACTGCAGGTTCGCTTCGAGCACGACGTTGATCGACCCCACGATGATGGTGGTGATCAGACCGGCGCCAGTGAACACCACGAACGAATCGACCAAGTACGCGAGCAGGCGGGACAAGGGTCCAGCGTAGTACCCGCTCACCCTGGTGCGGCCGGGGGCCGAAGCGGGTCGGCCCTCCGTCTTCTCCGAAACCAGCCCCGGGGGGCCGAGCGGCTGCGCTGCGGGATCGCGACCGAGGAGGCGATCCACGAGTCCCATGATCAAGGTATCCAAACCCGCCGCTTGGCGACGCGCGATGTCCAAGGTGGAACCGGCGACTTGGCTCGTGCTTTGTGCCACCAACCCACCGACGTTGGCCCGGCTCGTTACGGCTTCCACGTCGACACGGGCGACGAGCCGGTTGACATCGACCCCGTCCAGTAAGCGGTTGACGTCGACCCCGTCCAGCAAGCGGTCGACGTCGACGCGGTCAAGAAGCTGATTGACGTCGATACGAGCGAGCAAGTCGTCGAGCTCGACCTGCCCGATCAGCGCGTCGACGTCGACGCGATCGAGGACGGCGTTGATGAGTCTGGCTCTGCGCTTGTCCTCACTCTGTTCGGTCATGCACGACAGCGAAGCTAACTGCATCCCCGCCGAAGGCCAACTACAAAGGCCGGGCGCTCATCTTCCGCGCCACCTTCGCGCCAACCGATACGGACATGGCGCAAGATCTGCGCGAAAACAAAGGCTTCACGATTGTACGGGCCCCGGATAGTGTGGCAACCAGTGACGAGGATGAAGAGGGCTGAGCGACGGCGCTCGCTGGTACTGCTGCGCCTCTTGACGTTGGGATGCTTCTTGTGCACCAGCGCGCAAGTCAGCGCGCAGCCCGAGGCCGAAGCGCCCGAGGCCGAGGTAGTCGAGAAGCGAACGACGATTGGGCCAAGCCTCACCGCGGAGTTGCCAGCGTCTGCCGAGAAGCTCCGTTATCCGATTCCGGAACGCGGCTTCCACATCCCGGCCAACGTGAAGGCCGACCTCAAGATCGCTTTCCCAAGGCGGGGTTCGGTGTTGCCCTCTATCCCGCCCCCGAGGCCTTACTTCGAGTTCAAAGTAGGGCTCTACGAACGGATCGGACTCAAGCTGGCCTTCAGCTATCAGATGATCGCCCTCGGGGCTTCGAGCGCGAAACCCGCAGGCGAGGACTTGTCGCAAGGCAAGCAAACAGCATGGGCCGGAGGACTTCTGATCGAGGCCCAATGGGTCTTCTACCAGCGCGGAAAGGACTACCCGGGAAGCCTGGTCACGGCCTTCGACTGGCGCCACACGTTTCAGAACACGGCGCAACCCGCGTTCTTGTCCCTCGACACCGGTTCGGCTTGGGCGCATGACACCTACTACCTTAGCTGGCGCCCGTGGTTCCCAGTGTTGTTCTACGAGCAAGCGTTCAAAAAGGACATGTTCGTCCTGCGCTTTGGGAACCTCAGCACACCGCGGTTCCTCGATTTCTTCCGATTCAAAGACCCGAGGACGTCGTTCTCCGGGGGCCCCTTCACGGGACCGGCAAACATCAACCCGTTCGCCCCACCCGGGTTCGGCATCCAGTTTGATTTGAGGCCGATCAAAGACAACGAGCTCTACTTCACGGGCCTCGTCCACGACCAGAACGCGCGGATCGAAGCATACAGCTGGAATGAGTTTTTTACGAAGGCAAACCTGTATTACGGTCTCGAGATCGGGTACTTTTGGAAGCGAGCTCCGGGTGACTTCGATCACCTCCATGTCAACGTCATCTACGCCGATGCGCCCGCCGAGCCACGCCCCGTCGGCGCTGTCCTTGGCGTGGGCAGCGAGCCCGGTTGGGTCTTCAAGGCCCACGGCTCTAAGCAGATCGACCGCTGGGTCGTGTTCGGGAACTACACCTACAACACCGCTCAGGGCGGGCCCTTCGGCCTTACGGTCGCGGACCACTCGGTTACGGGGGGCTTGGCCTTCTTGCGTCCCTTTCACATCAACGGCGAGTGGTCTTTGGGTGCCGTCTGGGCCAAGTCGATCAATCGCACCCTACGCGACCAGTACGGCATCGAAACCTACTGGAAGATCTTGTTCGCCGAGGACCTCTGGGTGACGCCGAACCTGCAGCTCATTTTCAACCCGACGTACAACACGACGAAGACCGTCTTGGCCGTCGGCGGCATCAAGCTCCGCTTGTTCTTCTAGGAAGAACACGGCGTCTCGCATCACACTCTCCATGGCAGGGGGAAGGAGCGAGACGGTAGCACAAGCGCTCGAGCGTGCTTGTTGGTGCGTCGGGACCAGTGTAGCGTCGGCGCAAACAGTGCGCCGTAGGGTATGAGATGAAGACTTCGTGCTGCGAACTCAAAGCGGATGGGCATTTGGAAGCGCTCGCGTTGAAATCAAAGCACCCCGACGAGACTTCTCGTGTCCGACAACCGGGTTTGGCGTACCCGAAGCGCGCCGGTACTAAGGCGGTATG
>JBGUEF010000134.1:0-8544 GCA_041821485.1 Deltaproteobacteria bacterium | reverse complement strand
CTAGCGGCGTCATTTGCTGGCCGGGGCAGGCAGTTCTGTGCGGATATTCGCCCGTTCGGGGCTATTTGGCGGGTCCATCGGGTTCCCAGCTCGCCGATCCGCAGACAACGGACGCGATATGGGCTAGGAAGCAGTTCCCGGGGTGGTTTCCACCCTCGCCGCCACGGTGGCTGCGAGCTACCGGGGGTCACCGACTAGGTCGGCTAGGAACGAATACAAAATGGCTGAAGGTACAATTAAGCGTCTCACGGATCGGGGCTTCGGCTTCATCGAAACCTCTCCCGGCAACGACATCTTTTTCCACATGTCGAACGTCGAAGGCGTGCGCTTCGAGGACTTGCGCGAAGGACAGAGGGTCTCATTCGACGAAGGACAGGGTCCCAAGGGGCCACGCGCTGAGAACGTCCGCCCTCTCTGACGGTCTGTCGCGAACTCAGATTGCCGGACCGGGCGCGACTGCGCTCGGCCGGCGGTCGTTGAGTTGCATGCGAGGGTCGTCCGCAATGAGCGCGAAGCTGTAGGAGTCGGGACGGCTGCCATGAACTTGAAGAGCACAATTGATGCGGCACGGCGCTGGGCCGACGAGCATCGCGAGCTGGTCATCATCGGCGTTGCTCTTCCGTTGAGTACGCTGGCCACTGCGGTCGACAAGGCGAAGCAACTCGTCACGAAGCAGAGCGAGCCGGATGAGCACGAAGTGCGCGTCGCCCGGGTGATGTCCGATGTGAAGCGCTACGCCGCGGCGCGAAAGCGCGGTGAAGCCTGGGCACAGAAGCCGCTTCGAACCGATCGCAAAGGCGCCGCTTCACTCAACACCCGTGTCGCCGACAAGTCGAGCGCCCAAACCGTTCGTATGAACGATCTCACCGCGATCCTCGCGGTGGACGGAGGCCGGGGGGTCGTGAGGCTCGAGCCGTTTGCCACGGTGGGAGACGTCGCCGAGCACCTCGATCAGATGGGACTTCAGCTCGAGGCGACGATCGAGATGAAGGACGCAACCCTCGGCGGCCTCGTGATGGCGCTCGGCATGACGACTCATTCCCACGTGTGCGGGCTCGTGCACGACACGGTGACGGCGTACGAGATCGTGACGGCTGACGGCGAGCTGGTGCGGGCCACCGCGGATAACGAGCACGCGGACCTCTTCAGGGCGCTCCCCTGGAGCCATGGGACGCTAGGGCTCCTCGTCGCGCTCGAGATGCGCGTGATTCCCGCTCCCTCGCACGTTCGGCTGGTGTACCGTCCGTTCTACTCGCTCGACGCCTATGCGGAAGAATATCGCCGCCTGGTCACCGATGAGGATCCGCCGCACTTCGTCGAGACCCTCATCTTCGGCAAGGACCGCGCGGTCATCCTAGAGGGGCATCTGGCGACGCAGGATGAGGTGCGGGCGGGCAAGCTTCCGGTCAACGCGGTCAGCCGTTACTACAAGCCTCTCTTCTACAAGCATGTCGAAGGCATGCTCGAGCTCGGGGAGGGCCGGCGCCACGAAGAGCTGGTGCCCATGTACGACTACCTGATGCGCCACGATCGCAGCATGTGCATGTGTCTCGCGCAGATCCTCCCGACGGCAAATGAGCCATGGTTTCGGTACACGATGGGGTGGATGCTGCCGCCCAATACGACCTTCCTCAAGGGCACGCGGCCGGAGGCGGAGCGAGAGAATACGATTCGTAAGCAGGTCTGGCAGGAGTACGCGTTCCCGGCGGAGCACTTCGCCGAGATGGTCAGGCACGTGCACGACGCGTTTGAGATCTATCCGCTGCTCGCGTACCCGTGCAAAGTCATCGACCACGGCGGCCTCGTGCGTCTCCCCGACAATCGCGGCAGGGCCTATTCGGGGAAGGCCGAAAGCACGGCCTTTCTCGACATCGGGATCTACGGGTTTCCGCAGCGTGTGAGAGAAGGGGATGAGCAGTTTCCCGCGGTGACCAAGGTTCGCGAGCTCGAGCAAAAGGCGCGGTCGCTCGGAGGGTTTCTTCACACCTACTGCGACGTCTTCAGCACTGAAGCCGAGTTCACGGAGATGTTCGACCATACGCTCTGGCGCGAGATGCGGGCGAGGTACGCGGCGGACGGCACGTTTCCGACCATCTACGAGAAAGTGAAGCCGGAGATGGACCCGCTTCAGTTCCTCGAAGAGGAGCAGTCCTGGGCGAGCAGGGCAGAAGGCTCCGACCCCATCCAGGAACTGCCGCGCCAACAGCTCTAGAAGTCGTAGGCTTCGTTGTCGGGATCGAAGTCTTTGGCCGTCAGGCCGGGGCTCAGATCCAAAACCGTGTAGTCGTACGATTCATAGACGCGACCTCGGTGATCCCAGGAGGTCTCTTGGAGCGGCATCAGCGACTTCTTTCCGATCAGATATCGCAGACGGCTGCCGTAGTGGTGTGGCACGAACACCTCATCGCCTTCGTCGATGTCTTTCGGCGAATCAATGTCGTCGTTGTAGTGAAGGATGACGTACATGGTTTGGCCCACGCGCCTGGAGAACGCCCAGAGGTTTCCGTCTTCGCTCTCTCTGACCTTCACCGTGTCGCCGGTGCTCGGCAAGTGCGCTTCGACCTTCCAGACCGGCTCGCCTAGAAAGATGCCGCCGTCGGATACGGTGTACTTCGCGTCGCCCCGCGCTGCGGCTTTGCGATAGATATGGTCCATGATCTCGATTTGCTGCTGCACGCCAAACGTCGTGATCGGCTGATGACTGTCCTTCATGGCCTGGCGGCCGTACACGCTGAGGTTGACGGTGATGTCTGGAAACGACCCTTTGTGCGCCTTGATCCGGTTCTTGTTCTGACCGCGAATGTACAGAACTTCCTGACCCGGATGCGGGTCGATGTACCTCAGGTACACCTTGAAGGGCCGGGCGAACTTGAAAAAGAATTTCTCCGCCTTCAGCTCGTCGCCGATGAGCTCGCGCTTCACGAACTCGCCCTGGTAGTCGTTCACCGACTTGATGGCTTTCAGAGAGCGGGCGAAGAGCGCGTCGACGCTCGGGGCGGCGTCTTGGGCCCCAGACGGTAGGGCGAGCTGACCAACGAGCAGGCAGACGGAGAATAGCGCGAAGAAGTGAGTAGGCTTTCTCGTGCGCATCTTCATGCCTCCATTCGGTCTCGTTCCGTAATGATCATCGGAGACTCTCTCAGGAACAGGACGGCCGCGAGCGAGAACAACGAGAGTACCGCAAAACTGATCATGAAGGCGGGGAGATAGCGATTGTTTTCTACGCTCATTCCAGCGACGAAAATCATCCCCGTGACCTGGCCCACCCAGAGGAGCATCCCCTGCGAGGTCGATTCCGGGGCCGGGTGACTCACTTCAGCGGCGTACTGAAACCCGAGCGGGCCTGCGCTCATGATGAAGAAGCCCAGAACGAAAGATGACACGAGGCTGACCGTGTAGACCGTGGAGGGATCCGTCGAGAGATCTCCGGCAAACGTCAGGCCGAAGATGCCAGGCACCATCCCGGCGATGCAAATGACGAGGAAGACCTTCCTCTTGCGGAATTTGTCGGAGAGGATCGGCAGAATCAAAGCTCCCAGGATTCCCCCGATGAGCATGAGCCCGCCGATCAGGCCGTCCGAATCTTGCACGCCGGCATTCTCGGCGATGGAGTCGGTCATCGAGCTGACCGCGTTGAAAATACCGAGGCCTACGAGAAACAGCAGCAGGGTGATCTGCATGTCCCGTTGCTTGAGGATGTGCTTCACGCCCTCAGTGAAGGAATGCCTTTGCATGGTCTCCGTGGACGGGGGCGTGGGCGGCTTCTCCCTGAGCAGCACGAGGGTGACGACAGCCACCGCAAAGGTTAGCCAGCCGTAGGTGAGCAGCATGCTTTCGAACCCGGTTCCGTACCCGGGCTTTGCGGGATCGGAGCCCACCATGAAGGGGGTCACGAGCATGGCGATGACGATGCCGATGTACTGCGCCAGCGCGGAGAACCCGGCAGCCATCCCTCTTTCCCGAAGGGGGAACCACCTCACCGAAACCGCCGTAACGGCGTTGAGGATGAACGGTTGCGCGATCGCGAGTCCCACCTGGGCGATCACTACGGCGGTGAAACTGTCTGCAAACAGTCCCTTCATCAAGCCAGCAACACCGGCGAGCACGGCCCCGATCGAAATGCCGACACGAATGCCGTAGGTGTCGATCATGTACGAGGCCGGAAAGCTCATGACCAGGTACACGAGCATGTAGACCATCGCTAGGAAATCGATGTTGAAGAAGGACGAGGGATCGAACTGTCCTTCGTAATAGACTTCTGCGGGCCTAGCCACGGCTGCATGCGCCAGCCATTGGATCTGGACCACCGCCGAAATCAGCATGAAGGCGAGGAGGATGACCCAGCGATAGGGGTACACTTTGGGGGTAGAGCTCATGTGACCTGCTGGAAGCGGACGCCAGTGGTGGCCTCGCTGACCTCCCAGAGACGCTTGGCGGGTGCTTCTTTCAGAGCGATGGGTTTGAGCTCGCTGACGCGGCAGTCGGCGATGTACTGCCCGGTCACGCCCTCTAGCTCCGGGGCGGTCGCAGCATAGACCGGGGATCGATGGCCCTCCGATTCATCCAGGGAGAACTTGCTCCAGATCGCGCCGAGCACCTTCTGCGCGAGCCCCGGGTTGTTGCCGATGCCGAGGTTGGTGAAAATCAGCCCTGGGTGAACCGCGTTGACGGTGATGTCGCTGCCTTCGAGCCGGCGTGCCAGCTCGCGGGTGAAGTAGATGTTCCCGAGCTTGCTCGCGGAGTAGGGGCCCATGGGCCAGAAGAATCGTTTGAAGGTGAGGTCATCGAAATTCAAGCGACCAATCGCATAGCTGTTGGAGGTAATGTTCAGGATGCGGGCGCCGGGGGCTCGCTTCAGGCTTGGAAGGAGCCTCAAGGTGAGCGCGAAGGGCGCGAAGTAGTTCACCGCCATCGTCAGCTCTAGGCCGTCCGAGGTCATCTTGCGTCGCTGGTTCACCAGGCCCGCGTTGTTCATCAGGATGTGCAGTGGAAGGCCGGTAGCGAGGAACTCATTGGCGGCCCGCTCGACCTCGGAGAGCAGCGAGAGGTCGGCGATGATCGAGAGCGGCGCCTCCCCGCCGGCGTCCACGATCTGCTTTGCCACTTGCTCACACTTGCGTGGGTTCCGGGCGACGAGGATCAGCTTCGCGCCTGCCTCGGCCAGCGCCAACGCCGTGCCCCGGCCAATGCCGCTGGTCGGTCCAGTCACGAGCACGTTCTTTCCCGACAGGTCTAGAGCCATCACGTTCCTCCTTGCCTGTTCAGCTCGCGCAGCACGGCCTGATCGCCCCGGACCGGGAGCCCCGCCGCGAGGTAGACGGCGTCGATGACGCGCGCGTTCTTCACGGCGTCGGAGATCGTCGTGACCGGCTGGGTCCCGTCGCGTACGGCCTCGGCGAATGCCGCGAGCTGGGCCTTGTACGTGGAGCCCCCAGGGACCCGCTCGCTGCGGATTCTGGGACCGGTTCGGACTCTGAGACGGTGGTAGACCTCGGGCTTGATGAAGTTGAGGATACCGATGCTCCCCCGACTACCCTTGATCTTCATGGACACAGAGAGGAGCCGGCTGCACCGCATCCCGACGAAGAGGCGCACGTCGCAGCCTGAGTCGAGCTGCATCCGGGCGCTCATCCACCGGTCGATCAGCGTGCCGTGAAGGCCCGCCTCCGCCTCGAGGACGGTCGGCTCCTGCTCCGTGACGGCGCGGATGAAGCCGATGGGATAGCAGCCCATGTCGATGGTCCCGCCGCCTCCAGTCGCGTAGTCGAATCGGAAGTCGTTGAAAGGCAAGTACGCCGAGAAGCTGGCGTCGATGTTTTGGAGCTCTCCGATCTCGCCGTCGCGGATGATTTGTCGCACGCGTTCGACGAGCGGGTGATAGCGAAAGTGCATCGCCTCGGCGACGACGAGGCCGGTGCCTGTTGAGGCCTCCAGCACGCGCTCGGCTTCCGCGGCGTTTGCGGCAAGCGGCTTCTCGCAGAGCACGTGCTTGCCGGCTTGGATGGCTTTCACGCACCAGTCGGCGTGCATGCTGATCGGCAGCGGCACGTACACCGCGTCGATGTCGGGGCGGGCCAGGAGCTCGTCGAACGATCGGTAAGTCTGTGGGATGCGATGCTTGCGCGCGTAGCGCTCGAGCCGCTCGGCGGATTGGTACTCCTCGCCAACCGCGACGAGGTCTACGCCTTCGAGCTCATGGGCGTGTCGGATCACCGAAAAGGGAGCGATGCGGGCGGCGCCCAGGATTCCCAGGCGAAGCGAATCGGGTCTTGGTGCGTAGTTCATTGCAGGCTATCGATGATCGGGGTGAGCTCTGCGGCAAGGCGATCCAGCGGACAGTCTTCGTCGCTACACGCGCGCAGTTGGCTTGCTAGGCTGTTTAGCTGTTCTGCGGCCTTGTTCAGCGCATCGCTGCGTGGCCGCAGGGACCCGACGCAGCGACTGCTGATCGTCAGCTGCCCGGCCGCTCGCTCTGTGGCGAGCCCCGCTTCGACGGTGTCGCCGCCTTCGCCTCGTAGGAGTCGCTGCGCCCAGCTGACGCCGGCCAGGCAGTGTTGCTTCAGGTCGGCCTGCTCGAACGCGACCAAGCCGCCAACGGGCTCGGGCATCTGTACCTCGCTTGGCAAGATCCACTGGTACCCGGCGTAGTGGGAAGTGCTCGCTATCGCGGCGAGCATATCCAAGTAGAGCTCGCCCATCGGACCGATGGTGATCGCGCCTTCGCTGGTATCGGGTAACGGGTAGCTTGCGATCAAGCTGCCGTCCTGCGGCTTGATCGCAATCAGCCAGGTCTTTGCTGCGTGTGTGAACTTCCGGCCGAAGAGGTTCATCGAGTAGCCGCCCAACACGGTCGTCCACATCAGGTCGGGCGTGACGGAGGCCACGCTGTCGATGAAGCCGACTGGCTCGCCCTGCTCCAGCAAGCCGAAGCGTGTCCATAGCTCGGGTAGCTGCTGTGCGACGAAGTCGTTGTAGTCGCGCCCCCATTTGATTTCGCCGCTCGCGCCTTGAACCGCCACGAGGCGCTGGCCGCCGAGGATGTACACGGTGTCGTCCGGTCCCACCGAGGGAGAAGCATCCTGACCGTTTACGTCCTTGCTCCAGAGCTTCTCGCCGCTCTCGGCATCAACGGCGAACAGCTGTCCCTTGGCCATGGCGTAGAGCCGTTCGCCGCCGGGCGAAATGCCGGGGCTGGTACCGCTGCCGGCCGGCACCTTAGTCACAAAGGCGAGCTTCAAGCGATCGTCGACGACATCGATGCCGTAGAAATGTCCTTCGCTTTCATCAGCGCCGGCGCCGATGACGTAGATGCGACCGGTTCGCGGATGCACGGCCGGAGTGTTGGTGATTTCGTAGCGATGGCCGCGCAGAATTTCCCAGACTTGATCGCGGATGGCCGGATCGACCAGGTTCTTCCAGAGCGGGTCGGGGATCGGCGGCCCCAGGGGACCGTCTGCGCCCGGTAGATCGAGCACCGGCATCGCGAGCTCGCCGCTGCTGCGATGAAGGAGCATGACTTTGCCATCGATGCTCACACCGCCAACGTAGCCATCGACGAACATGCCGGTGACGAACCCGCCTTGGATGCCCAGCCCAGGCAGCTCGGTCACCCACTTGACCTTGCCATCGGGATGAAAGGCCCAGAACTGGTTTCCGTCGCCGATGTAGATGTCTCCGCTCTCGTCCAGCACGGGCGCACTGAAGACCGCTAGCGAGTCCAGGTCTGCCAGCGACTGCTGCGGAGCGGATTGCCAAAGAATCTCTCCCTCGGGTGAGATGGCATGCAGGTGGCTATGCCCCGGTCCCTCGCCGGTGACGGCGTAGACGGTGCCGTCCATGCCCACCACCGGAGGCGTCCAGATCCCCGCCCCCTTCAACACATGCCAACGCTGGCTGACATTTGCGGTCATCGCCAAAGGGACATGATCGGAGTTGCTGGAATCGGCGTGTACCGTCGACCAGCTACTGTGAAGATAGCCCTGACCCTGACGCGGATTGTCGAACGCCGCAGCATCTGCCGCCAGACATCCAATGAGCAATGCCAGTGGCAATGCGTGTTTCATCGTGACTCCTTAAATCTCTCGGTCAGCCCAGATCGGCTTCTACCATGGCGGCGACGTTGAAGCCGGAGTCGACGGCCTGGTGGGTGCCTGCGCCCCGTCCACCGGCGTCGCAGCCGACGATGTAAAGGCCCTTCAGCGGAGTTCTCGCGTCGGGCTTCGACTTGCCGACCTGGCCTACGACCTGCGCGATACCCACTGCTTCGCCTCCGCGTCCAGGCAGAACCGAATCGCGGCTGAGGCCCGAAATCGCCTTGGCGGAGTAGGGCTCTTTGCGGATGATGTGGTTCTTGAGGTCAGGCCAGAGCTCGTCGAGGATCTGTTCGGCGCGGCGCACCGCCTCCTCTCCCATGTTCGATTCCGGGTCGGGGGAGCAGAAGACCTGGCAGTTCGCGATCTGGTGGCCAGGCACGGGCGAGAGGCTGGGATCGAACTCTGAGGCGACGTCGATGGCGATCAGAGGAACGTCCGGCCAGCTTCCGTT
>JBGUEF010000133.1:0-8558 GCA_041821485.1 Deltaproteobacteria bacterium | reverse complement strand
ACGATCGAAGGGATCCCCATTGCGCTCAAGGTTCCCCATCTCGATCAGCTCGACAAAGACTCCCTGAGCGCGATCCATCGTGAGGTGCGGCTGACCGCGCGGCTCGAGCATGAGAACATCCTCCCGCTCCGCAACGCCATGATGATCGATGGCCACTTCGTGATCGCGACTCCGCTTGGTGAGCAGACCCTCACCGACCGCTTGCGGTATCGCCTCGGCCCGAAGACCGCGTTGTCGTACACCGAGCAGTTGCTCGACGCGCTTGCATACGCCCATGAGGTGCGGGTCATTCACTGCGACATCAAGCCAGACAACGTGATCCTCTTTCCCGAATGCCATGCTCGCTTGGCCGATTTCGGCATTGCGAAAGTCGCCCTCCGGACTCGAACGATCATGGGCTCGGGGCAAGGCACCGTCGGCTACATCGCTCCCGAGCAGGCCATGGGAAAGCCGTCTTTTCGCTCTGACGTATTCTCGATGGGATTGGTGATCTACCGAATGTTTGCCGGAGAGTTGCCAGCCTGGCCGTTTGATTGGCCGCTACCGGGTGCGGATCGGCTTCGCCGCACGGTCAGCCGGGATTTCGTCAGCTTCCTTCGCCGCTCGATCGAAGTGCACGAGCGTAAGCGGTTTCGCGACGGCGTGCAGATGCAGCGGGCCTTCCACGCGGTGGCGCCGAGGGCGCTTCGAGCGTCTACGGGCAGCCGGAGGCCAGCACCGTGAGCGAAGCCCACATCTTTGCGGATGTGGACATGGCGCGGGGCGAGCGCTTCGAGCTCGGTGGCGGTCAGGCGGTAGTACTCAGCCTTGCGAAGCCGGGGAGGGACGGCCCGAACGAAGACGCCGCGGCGGTGATCTCGCTTGGGAAGGATGCGGGTGTGGCAGTCGTGTCCGATGGCGCCGGGGGTCATCCGAGCGGCGCGAAGGCGGCGGCGCTCGCGGTGCGTGCCGTCTGCGACGCCGTGGTGGCGCTCGGAGGAGATCTCGAGAACCTTCGGGGCGCGATCATCAACGGCTTCGAGTCGGCAGACCGGGCGATCTCGGAGCTCGGGACCGGCGCCGCCGCCACCCTCGCGGTCGTCGAGATCCGGGGCACGCACATGCGCGCCTACCATGCGGGCGACTCGATGGTGCTGGTCACCGGGCAACGCGGACGCATCAAGTGGCTGACCATCCCGCACTCCCCGGTCGGCTACGCGGTCGAGGCCGGTTTGCTGGATCGCGGGGAGGCGCTGCATCACGAAGACCTCCACCTGGTGTCCAATCTCTTGGGTAGCCAGGACATGCGCATCGAGCTCGGAGCCACCGTCAGCCTCGCGCCCCGCGATACCGTCGTGCTAGCGAGCGACGGGCTCAGCGACAATCTCCACTTGGAAGAGATCGTCGACGGTGTGCGCAAGGGGCCGCTCCAACGAGCCGCAGACGAACTGGCTGCCCTCGGGAGGAAGCGCATGGAGGCGCCAGCCGAGGGAGCGCCCTCCAAGCCGGACGATCTCACGTTCATTGCGATCCGGCGACGTCCTAGCGCAGGAAGTCTACGACTCGGCGGTTGACCTCGTCCTGGCGTTGGATCGTGACGCCGTGTCCGGCGCCTTCGATCTCAATCCACGTTACGTTGTTTAGACTTGCTTGCAGGAGCTCCATGTGTTCGCGTGAGATCTCCGCGTCTTCCGATCCCCACAGGAGCAGGGTGGGTAGGCCACCGAGGGCCGCGTACGTGTCGCGGTAGCTCGTCAGGGCGTCGGTGCGCGACATCGACAAGAGGGCCTGCTCGTACCCTTCTAAGCGAGTCTGCTCTTCGAAGCGTTGCGCGTAGCTTGGGTCAGCGCCTGACGCCTGAAAGAAGCCGTTTGCGCGTGCGACGGTCGCGCGTACCGAGAAGACGCGGGCGTACCATTCGCTGAGGAGCGGTATCTTGGCTAAGCCGAATAGCGCTCTGCCCTCGGCGTAGTCGACCACCGGCGCGATGAGGACCAGCTTGGCCACTTGCTCGGGGTGAGCCTTTGCAAACGTCGCGGCGATGGCGCCCCCGAAGGAGACACCGATCAGGTTCACCGGGCTTTCGATGTCGAGGGCGGCAAGCAGGTCCTCGAGTTGCTTCCGGTAGAATGCCCGGTCGTAGTCCACCTCCGGACGATCTGAGTAGCCGCGGCCGAACTGGTCGTAGCGAAGGACGCGGAACCCGGCGTCGCGTAGAGGCTGCATCTGCGCATCCCACGTGTAGAACGGGATGGTTCCGCCGTGGATCAGCACGACGGTCTCGCCGCCCTCAGGGCCGCTCAGCTCGTAGTGCGTGACGCCGTCGGGGAGCGTTACATAGGTGCCCGCGAGCGCGTCCCGCATCGCTGCGTCGAGGGTGCGTGTCTCGCGGTTGAGAGCAAAGTACGGCCCCAGGATCGCGAGCAGCACGAGGGCGAACAAGCCTAGGCAAAGGTGACCACAATGCATGGGCATGGTTCTACCACTTGGTGCTATGGTCCGCGCCATGCTGGCTCGACTTGGTGAGGTTTTCAGCCGGTGGGCCGAACGCTGGGTGCCCGATCCATTCGTCTTGGCGCTCTTGCTGACCCTGATCACGCTCCTCGGCGGGTTCACGCTCACCGGGTCGGTCGGTGCCGTGCTCCAGGGCTGGTACGGGGGATTTTCGAGCACGCCGCTCCTCGCTTTCGCGCTGCAAATGTGTCTAATCCTGGTGACCGGTCAGGCCCTGGCGTCGAGTCCTCCGGTCCAAGGAATCGTCCGCGCGGTTGCGCGATGGCCAAAGCGAACCCCGGCGGCGGCCGGCATGGTCGCGCTCATCGCTTGCGTGACTGGCCTCATTCAATGGGGCCTCGGTGCGGTCGTTGCGGCGTTTGTGGTTCGCGAGATCGCCCACAGCGCCGCCGAGGACGGAAGGCCAATGGACGTCCCGGTCCTCGGCGCCGCCGCATACACCGGACTTGCGATCTGGCACGGTGGGCTCAGCGGCTCCGCTCCTTTGAAGGCAGCCGAGTCCGCGCAGTTCACGCAGGGCGGAACGCAAGCGATCGCCGTCAGCGAAACGCTCTTTTCCTCGCTCAACATCATCGTCAGCGGCGGCTTACTCATCTTGTTGCCCCTGCTGTGTGTGGCCCTCGCTCCCAAGGAGGCTTCGGTTCCTGAGATGCCTTCGAAGCAGGCCGCGGCGCCGCAGGAAGCGAAGCGGTCGTTTCTCGGGCTTGCTGTCGGCGGCGCGGCGACGCTGCTCGTCCTCTTCAGTTGGTTCCGTGGCGACGTCGCCTTCAACCTCAACTCGGTGAACCTGTTCTTTCTAGCCCTGGCCCTGGCCGCGCACGGCTCGATCCGCAGCTTCCTCGATTCGGTATCCGAAGGCGCGCGCGGTGCCGGCGCCATCATCGTCCAGTTCCCCCTCTACTTCGGCATCCTGGGCGTGATGCAGGCGAGCGGAATGATCGAGCGGCTCTCGTCCGGGATGACTTCCATCGCGTCCACTTCGACCTTCCCGCTTCTCACCTTCCTCGGCGCCGGCCTCGTGAACTTCTTCGTTCCTTCCGGAGGCGGCCAGTGGGCGCTCCAGAGCGACGTCCTATTGAGCACCGCTGCGACCCTCGACCTCGACTCGGGTCGCACCATCATGGCTTTTGCCTACGGCGACGAGTGGACCAATTTGCTGCAGCCCTTCTGGGCACTACCGCTACTCGCGATCACCGGCCTCAAGGCCCGCCAGATCGCGGGCTACACCGCAATCCTCGCCATCGGAATGGGCCTCTACGTCGGCCTGGTCCTGCTGCTGTTCGGCTAGAGCCCCGGAGCCACGCTGTACGCCGCTTCGGTGTTCTCCGCGATTTCGTCGAGTGTGACGCCGTCGGCCAGCTCGACCAGCGTCACCCCGCCATCCCCGCCCTTGTCGATCTCGAAGACCCCGAGGTCGGTGATCAGCAAATCGACCACATGGGTGCCCGTGAGGGGTAGGGTGCACCTCTTCAATAGCTTGGGCTTTCCCTTGGCCGTGTGCTCCATGACGACGACCACGCGTTTCACGCCTGCCACCAGGTCCATTGCGCCGCCCATCCCTTTGACCATCTTGCCGGGAATCATCCAGTTCGCGAGGTCGCCGTTCTCGCCAACCTGCATCGCGCCGAGAATCGACAGGTTGATGTGCCCGCCGCGAATCATGGCGAAGGAGTCCGCGCTCGAAAAGAAGCTCGTCGTCGGGAGCTCGGTCACCGTCTGCTTGCCGGCGTTGATGAGGTCGGCGTCTTCTTCGCCTTCGTAGGGGAAGGGGCCCATCCCGAGCATGCCGTTCTCGCTTTGTAGCTGAACGCTCATGCCCTCGGGGATGTGATTCGAAACCAGCGTCGGAATGCCGATGCCGAGGTTCACATAGAAGCCGTCTCGGAGCTCCTTCGCCGCGCGCGCTGCCATTTGTTCACGAGTCCAAGCCATCGTCTTCTCCTCAGGCCTCCCGCGGACGTGTGGTTCGTTGCTCGATGTGCTTCGAAGCGTTCGGATAGTGAATGATACGGTCGACGAAGATTCCCTGGGTCATGATCTGGTCGGGATCCAACTCCCCCGGTTCGACGAGATGCTCAACCTCGGCGACCGTGACCTCGGCGGCGGTGGCCATCATCGGATTGAAGTTCCGAGCGGTCTTTCGGTAGATGAGGTTCCCTTCGGTGTCGCCCTTCCAGGCGTGAACGATCGCTACATCCGCGAAGAGCCCGCGCTCCATCACATACTGCGCGCCGTCGAACTCGCGAAGCTCTTTCCCTTCGGCAACCGTCGTCCCGACGCCTGTCTTCGTGAAGAAGGCTGGGATCCCCGCGCCGCCGGCGCGGATCCGTTCCGCCAAGGTTCCTTGTGGCGTGAACTCCACGACGATGTCGCCGTCGAGAAACTGCTTTGCGAACAGCTTGTTCTCGCCCACGTACGACGACACCATCTTGCTGATTTGTCGTGTCTCCAACATCACGCCGAGGCCGATTCCATCAACACCGGCATTGTTCGAGATCACCGTCAGGTTCTTCACGCCCGAGTCTGCAACTGCTTGGATCAGCGATTCGGGAATTCCGCAGAGCCCAAAGCCGCCAGACATCAAGGTCATGCCGTCGCTGAGCAATCCATCTAGCGCTGCGGACGCGTCCGGATACACCTTGTTGGCCATGGTTCGTCCTTACTCCCGACTCTAGTTGAAGCCAAGCATCTCTCGGGCTTCTGCGGCCGACGCGACCTCCCGGCCCGAATTACGTGCACACTGAGCGAGGGCTTCGATCAACTGCCCGTTGCCGGTCGTTTTGTTCCCGTTCGGGAGGTAGAACGTGTCCTCGACGCCCGTTCGCAGCATTCCTCCGAGCTCGGCTGCTCGCTGGTGGGTTTCCCAGATCTCTTCGCGGCCGATGAGCGTGGCTTGCCAATGCGCGTCGCCGCTCTTGTACTTCATGAGGAGCTCGAGAAGCTCAGGATCGCAGGGCATGCCCGAGGCGACGCCCATCACGAAGTTGTAGTGCATCTCCTTGGCCATCCCGGCGCGAAGATAGAGGCCAACGGAGCGGACGATGCCCACGTCGAAGCACTCCATTTCCGCGGTGGTGTGGGTTTCCGACATCGCGTCCAGCATCTTCTGAACCTTGTCGACGCCGTTGAGGAACACCATCGGGGGCCACGCCCAGGTGTTGTCCTTTTTGAGCTTGAGGTAGTTGAGGCTACCCGCATTGCACGCCGCTATTTCAGGCTTGATGCGGTACAGGCAGGCCACCGGCCCTGAGATGTCCTCGTCGATCACGCCGGTGGTCTGATTGATGATGATCCCCGGGCACGCCTCACGAATCGCATCGCTCGCGGCGGCGGCCACTTCGGGATCCCAAGACGGGAAGTGCCCCATGCCAGGCTCCTGGCGGCGAAAATGGATGTGCACGATCGACGCGCCCGCGTTGTAAGCATCACGCGCCGAAACCGCCATCTCTTCGGGAGTCACCGGCACCGGGTGCTGCTTCGGGTTGGTGAGCACGCCGTTCAGCGCACAGGTGATGATCGCTTTGTCCATTAGAACCACTCCGTTTCAGCATTGATATACGAGTCCTCATTGGTTCGGCAGAGGTTGGCCAGGTGGGGGATACGCGGAATCTCCGTGCGGATCCAATATCGAGTGGCGGCCTCGGTCGCTCGTTTGCGTGCCTCTGAGATGGGCGCCGTGCGCGCCACCGCCGCCATGTTGAGCCACTGCCATCCGATGACGAGGGTGGCGAACATGTCGAGGTAGTCCCAGCTGTGACCGAGCATGCCGTCCGCGTCGCCTGCCATTCCTCGCTGACCGAGCTCCATCGTGGTGGAGCCCACGGTGGCCACCGCTTCTTCGAGCGCGGCGCAAAGATCGGGATCGCAGCCCGCCTCTCTTGCTCGCGAGATGGTGCTTCCGATCTCTTCGGCCAACGCGCGGAGAGGGGCTCCGCCCTTGGACATCACCTTCCGGCCTAGGAGGTCCATGCTTTGAATCGCGTTCGTGCCCTCGTGAAGCGTGTTGAGCTTCTGGTCCCGCATGTACGCTTCGGGGAGGTATTCGCTCGTGTAGCCGTAGCCCCCGTGGACTTGTATCGCGAGAACGTTGGCCTCGAACCCGCGCTCGGCCGGGAACGTCTTGGCAATCGGGGTGAGCAGGTTCAGCAGCAGCCCTGCGCGCTCTCGCTCTTCGTCCGACGCCCCGTGCTCCGAGATGTCTGCGTAGCGTGCGACCGTTCCGAGCAGCGCAAAGCTTCCTTCGACGATAGCCTTTTGCCGCAGCAGCATCCGCCGAACGTCGGCGTGTTCGATGATGGAGACCTGATCACCGCCACGCGCGCCCAGCTGCCGCCCCTGCTTGCGGTCCCGCGCGTACGCAAGCGACGCGTGGTAGCCAGCCGACGCGGTCGCAGCGCCGTTTACGCCGATCATGATGCGTGCCTCGTTCATCATTTGGAACATGTAGCGGAGGCCCTGATTCGGCTCGCCGACGAGCCAGCCGCGGCAGTCCCCCTCATCCCCAAACTCGAGTGCGAGGCTCGGGAGCCCCCTCCAGCCGATCTTGTGGATCAGCCCGGCAACGGTGACATCGTTCGACACCAAGCTTCCGCCTTCCTCGCGGAGCCTCGGGACGGCAAACAGCGAGATACCCTTGGTGCCGTCGGGCGCGCCGTCGATTCGAGCGAGGGCGAGATTCACCACGTTCTCGGTAATGCCGTGGTCCGCCCCGGAGATGAAGATCTTGCTTCCCTTGATCAGGTAGTAACCATCCTCGGTGGGCGTTGCGGAAGTCGTGATGTCGCCGAGGCTGCTGCCGGCCTGCGGCTCGGTGAGCGCCATCGTGCCGGTCCACTCGCCCGCGTACATCTTCGTCATGAACCGCTCTTTGAGCTCGTCGGTTCCGAACGCTTCGATCAGGTGCCCGGCCCCGACCGTGAGCCCGACGAAGCCGTAGGCGCCGAGGTTTGCTGCCATGAGGTAGGCGCTCGCCAAGGTGTGCACGAGCATTGGCAACTGCGCGCCTCCGACCGACTCGGGACGTGATGCCGTCAGCACGCCGAGGTCGACCATCTGCTCGAACAGGCGAGGCAAGGCGGGATGCGTGTGGATCCGGCCGTCGCGAAACACGGGTGGCTCCTCGTCCATCGGCTTGTACGTCGGCAACAAGTCTTGCCGGGCGAAGCGCCTGACGCTGTCGATGTACAGGTCGAAGGTTTCCTTGGAGTGCTGCTGATATGGCCCGAGCTCACAGAGCGACTCGGCGTCGAGAACGGAGTAGAGGAGGAAATCGACGAGGCCGTCGTCGATTAGGGGATTGCTTTGTGTTGCCATACTCTTGATCTACCTGTGCCGGGCGCAACCTAGCACCGGATCTGCATAGTTCGTGCGTGAATTATGCAGGGCCATGCGGTATCACCGCGGTCTATGGATTTCCAGCATTCGGAGCGGGCGACAAGCGTGATGGCACAGGCGGAGCGTTTCGTCCGTGAGCGTATCGTGCCCAATGAGCAAACCTACCTCGATCAGTTGGTCGGCACCAACGATTGGAGAGAGTGGAAGATTCCGCCGATCCTCGAGGAGCTGAAGGCGGAGGCCAAGGCGCTCGGGCTTTGGAATCTCTTCCTGCCCGATGAGGAGTACGGGGCGGGTCTCGACAATCGCGACTACGCGCCCGTCGCCGAGATCACGGGTCGGAGCTTCTTGGCGCCGGAGGTGTTCAATTGTAGCGCGCCCGACACCGGCAATGCCGAGGTCCTGGTAAAGTACGGCTCCGACGAACAGAAGAAGCGATGGCTCGTGCCGCTGCTCGCCGGAGAGATCCGTTCCGGCTTTGCGATGACCGAGCCGGCCGTCGCGTCGAGCGACGCCACCAACATGCAGGCCACCTGCGAGGTCGTCGGCGACGAGGTCGTGCTCAACGGGCAGAAGTGGTGGACCAGCGGCGCAGGCGACCCACGTTGCGGCTTTTACATCTTCATGGGCGTCACCGATCCAAATGCGGGGCGACACGAGCGGCACTCGATGGTGCTCGTTCCAACGGACGCTCCGGGCGTGAAGACCCTGCGCATGTTGCCGGTGTTCGG
>JBGUEF010000132.1:0-8679 GCA_041821485.1 Deltaproteobacteria bacterium | reverse complement strand
GCTCGTGATGACCGCCACGTACATGGTTGCCGAGGTGGTCGGTGGAATCGCCTCCAACTCGTTGGCGCTCCTCGCGGACGCGGGACACATGTTCTCGGACGCCGCCGCGCTCGGGCTTTCGCTCGTGGCGGTGGTGCTTGCGCAGCGTCCCGCGACCGCACAGCGCACCTACGGCTTTCACCGCGCCGAGATCCTCGCCGCGCTCACGAACGGCGCCGCCCTCGTCGCCATCTCCGTCCTGATTGCTCGCGAGGCCTGGGAACGACTCTCGGACCCGCCGGAAGTGCAGGGAGGGTTGATGCTCGCGGTCGCGTGCGGCGGCCTGGCGATCAATTTCGCAAACTTGATGATTCTAAGGGGCGGCCGCGACAGCAATCTCAACGTGCGCGGCGCCTGGCTCCACGTGATGGCCGATACCCTCGGTAGCGTTGGCGCGATCTTCGCCGGTGCCGCAATTTACTTCTTGGGGTGGCGATGGGCCGACCCCGCCGCTTCATTCGTCATCGCCACTCTCGTCCTGTACTCCGCCGGGGGCCTCGTGCGAGAAACGCTCGATGTGCTCATGGAGGGCGTGCCGAAGGGGATCTCCGTCGAAGACGTCATCGCCGCTCTCACAGAAATCCCCGGGGTACTGGACGCCCACGACCTACACGTCTGGTCGTTGACCAGCGGCAGGAACATCGCGACCGCTCACCTGATCATCGCCGAAGATGCAGACCACCAGAGCATCATCGATGCAGCCAATCGGGCCATGGCCACCCGCTTCGCGATCCAGCACGCGACCATCCAAGTCGAGCACAGCGAGCTCGCCAGCCAATGCAATCCCTGTGGGGCGAGCACCGCCGCGGGCTAGAAACGATTCAGTCGCCCGTCGGCGTCCCGGCAGCACATCGCGCGCAGATACACACCTTCCCCTGTGCTTCTACGGGAACCGACTCGAGCGCGCTCGGGCTCATGGTTGCCGTCATGCACCAGCACGACTCGGGATCCCGGTCCGCGGCGACGGCGCATTCGTTCGGCTGGCCGCACAGTGGGCACTTCGTCACGTCGTTCGGGTCGGAACCCTGGGTCATTCGAGCTCCGTAATGTTCTCAATTCTTTCGTACTGGTCCTCGTAGAGCTGCTCGATGTAGGAGTGCATCTGGTTGAGCCTCACCACTTGCTTCTTCGGCGAGGCTTCTTTCTCGTTCGCGTCACAAAGCTTGCTGAGCTCTCCAACCGCCTCGAGGGAGCTCGTCGCGCGCGTCGCCGAGACGGCAACCAACGCGGTCATCGCCAAAGCGGGCAAGGCGACCATCAAGAAGCGCGACCAGACGCCGGGAGGTGTCCGCCGAATCATCCAGGGCGACATCATCACGAGAATGATCGCCGTCAAACTGGCTAGTAGCCACGGCCCATGCCGGCTCCAGATATGGCGCCATGCCCCGGCGCTCTCTTCCTTGCGAGCCTCGATACACGGGTCCGAGTCCTTCAAGTAGCGAAGCTCGTCTTCCACCGCGTCGGCGAGTTCCTCGGCAAGCTCTTCGTTGAGACTGACTTCCGACAGGTCGACCGCTCGGGCGCCCGATCGCTTCTCCGGGGGCACCATCGAGAAGCGGTTCACATACACCGTGCGACCGGAGTCGGCCTTGTAGGAATAAAAAACCGGCGGCTGCTGGGCGTGAACGATGCCCGCGAGCACCAGAACCGCGGCAATCGTGAGGATCCGCATCAGGTCCTTCTTCCGACGAACGACAGAATCAACATTCCGACGACCGCACTCACGAACGAACCGAGAATGATGCCGATCTTGGCGGACAACAGAAGCCCGCCAGACAGACCGAGCGAAGCAATGAAGAGCGCCATCGTAAAGCCGATGCCGCCAAGGAACGCGGCGCCGGCAAGGATGGGCCAAGTCACGCCCTCGGGACGGGTCGCCCAACCGAGCTTCACGGTCAGCCACGAGGCGCCGAAGATGCCGATGGGCTTCCCAAAGAACAGGCCCGCCGCCACAGCAACGGCGACGGGCTCGCCGATTCCAGCCAACTCGATCGGCACGCCGGCGTTGGCCAAAGCGAAGAGGGGCATGATGCCAAACGCCACCCAGGGGTGAAGAGCCGTCTCGACCCTGAATAGCGGTGACACGGCCTCGCGGGACGCAAAAGAAAGATCGGCGACGAGCTGCCTCGCTCGCTCGATGCTGGTTTCGTCCTTGCGAAGCATGTCGTCTGTGTGCCGCAAGAAGCCGAGGAACTTCGGCCCGCCGAGCCACGGGTGCACGGGAGTTAGCAAGCCAACGAGCACGCCGGCAATCGTCGGGTGCACGCCGGACTTGAGTGTGCAGAGCCAGACCCAGACGCCGGCGATGAAGTACATGCCAACCGAGCGTATTCCGAGGCGAGCCATCGCAACGATCACCACGAGCCCTACGAACCCCGCAACCAGCCAAGCCATGCTGATCGACTCGGTGTAGAAAACCGCGATGACGAGCACGGCCATCAAGTCATCGACGATGGCCAAGGAGAGCATGAGAATGCCGAGGCCGCTTGGAATGCGCTTGCCGAGAAGCGACATGCAGCCGACGACGAACGCAATGTCGGTAGCCATCGGAACGGCCCAACCGTGTTCCCCTGCTTCACCGTATTGAAGCGACAGGTAGATCGCAACCGGTGCGATCACGCCGCCAAGCGCCGCGGCGACCGGTAGTGCGACCTTCTTGCGATCGCTGAGCTCTCCGATGATCAGCTCACGCTTGATTTCGAGGCCGATGACGAAGAAGAAGACCACCATCAGCCCGTCGTTGATCCAATGGGCGAGCGAGTACGCGAGCTCGAAGCGGCCCACCGCGATGCGAAGCTCGTGATGCCAAAGCGCGTCGTACGCCTCGGCATAGGGAGAGTTCGCCGCGATCAACGCGATCGCCGTGCAGATCAGGAGAACGACGCCGCTCGCCGACTCGATGTGCATGAACGCCGTCAGGGGCCGGTGAAGGCGCTGAATCGGGCGGTCCGGCAGGCGGGTGATCCTGGAGTAGGAGAGGTCGTCCTTGTCCATCGGCGACCGGCTTATCGCGGAACGTGCTAGAAGGCCAGGGTCCATGTGGATTAGCGAAACCGTCGTTGCTTGGTTGTTCCTCTGGGTGAGCCTGGTCGGAGCGGTGTTCACACTGAACGCCTTCATGCCGGTGCGCCGAATCCCCGCGCTCTTCGTGCCGAGTTTCTTCGGTTCGTGGCTCACCGCGGAGCTCGCTCTGCACCACATCGTTTGGCAGTCGATCGCGACCGTTCTGTTCGTCTATTTCGGAGCCCTGTCTGCGTGGCCCGGGCTCGTCGGCCTGGGTATTACGTGCATCTCGTGGCTCGGCTTGCTCTCTCTCTTCCACAGCGGGCACCAAACACGCGGCATATTCGATGAAGTGCTGAGCGACCTGAAGGAGCTAGACGACACAGAGCGGATTCCGCTGGGACGCCTCCTCATGCCATTTCGATTCCATCGCCGGGGCGTCAAAGTCATGCGCGACATCACCTTTCGGGAAATCGCGGGCAAGAGGCTACGGTTGGACGTCGCGATGCCGGAAGAGCCAGGCCGCAATCGCCCCGCCATCATGCAGATTCACGGCGGAGCGTGGATCATCGGCGACAAGCGCGAACAAGGCTGGCCGCTCATCGGACACCTCGCGGCGAACGGCTGGGTCTGCTTCAACGTCAACTATCGGCTGAGTCCGGCCGCCACGTGGCCAGAACACCTCATCGACTTGAAGTACGCCCTCAAATGGATTCGTGAGCACGCGGACGAATACGGCATCGACCCGAGCTTTGTTGCGGTCACCGGGGGCTCGGCCGGCGGACACCTCACGGCCATGATGGGACTCACAGCAAATGATCCCGAGTACCAGCCGGGTTTCGAAGAAGCCGATACCTCGTTGCAGGCAGCAGTGCCGGTCTACGGGGTCTACGACTTCACGAACCGTCTCGAAACCATGCAGGAGCGTTTCGTGACTAGGGTGCTCGAGCCGATGGTCATGAAAGCCTTCTTGAACAAGGAGCCAGAGAAGTTTCACCGCGCCTCTCCGATGGATCGCATTCATCCCGACGCACCGCCCTTTCTGATCGTGCACGGTGACCGCGACACGCTAGCCCCGGTTGAGGACGCACAGGTCTTCGCCGAGGATCTGCGTAGGACATCGCGATCCCCGGTGATGTACACAGAGCTCCGAGGCGCCCAGCACGCGTTCGACATTTTCGCGTCACCGCGCACGGCCCGCATGCTCGACGGGACGCTGCGGTTCCTGACGGCGATGCACGAGCGCGCAAAAAATGCGACTACATCTCGCGCCCCCGAACAATTTGCGCCTTCGGATTATCCAGAACGCGCCGCGGCCAAGAACCTGTAACCGGCGCGTCACAGCAAAAACAGCCTCCCACGCCCCCTCCTCCAAGAACCTCAGCGAAAAGGGGACAGTCCCCTTTTACAAAGGGTTAAGTAGTCGTGGCGGGCCCCAGTCGGCACGCGGTTTGCAGATACGGCAGACCCCAGCGAGGTCACAACATGAAAACTATTCTCATCTTGGGCGCCGGCACTGCAGGCACGGCAATCGCGCACAAACTGCGGCGACGCCTGTCGAACGAATGGGACGTCGCCGTCGTGGATCCATCGAGCACGCACCTCTATCAGCCCGGGCTGCTGTTCTTGCCCTTTGGCGATGAAACCGAAGAGCGGATCCTACGTGAACGTGGTTCGACGCTCGGCAAGGGCATCACCTGGCACCAGAGCACCGTCAAAGCGATCGACACCGAGCGCCGCCGCGTCGAGGTCGTTGAAGGAGAGCCACTCTCCTACGACTTCCTGATCATCGCCTCGGGTACCGAGATTCGGCCGGACATGATCGACGGCATGCTGGGCGATGGCTGGCGGAAGTCCGTGTTCGACTTCTACACACTCGAGGGCGCCAAGGCGCTGCAGAAGGCGCTCGCGAACTTCGAGGGCGGCCGCCTGGTCTTGAACGTCGTCGAAATGCCGATCAAGTGCCCGGTCGCCCCGCTCGAGTTTGCATTCCTGGCCGATGCGTACCTCACCAAGCGCGGCATTCGCGACAAGACCGAGCTGGTCTATGCGACTCCCCTCGATGGTGCGTTCACGAAGCCCCTCGCCTCCAAGACGCTCGGCTATCTGCTCGAGAACAAGGGCATCCAGGTCGAAACCGAGTTCATGACGGGCGAGGTAGACTCCGAAAAGAACGTGATTCGCTCCTACGACGAGCGTGAGGTCCCCTACGACCTGCTCGTGACGATTCCGCCACACATGGGAGCTGGCTTCCTCGAGGACAGCGACCTGGCCGACGAGCTGGCGTTCGTCGCAACCGATCCTCACACCCTCGCAGCCAAGAACGCCGAGCGCGTCTTCGTCATTGGTGATGCGACCGACCTTCCGAGCTCGAAAGCCGGGTCGGTTGCGCATTTCCAAGCCGACCTGATGACCGAGAACATCATCCGCGCCATCGACGACAAGGAGCTCGAGCCGACCTTCGACGGTCATTCCAACTGCTTCGTCGAAACAGGCCACGGCAAGGCGATGTTGATCGACTTCAACTACGAGACGGAACCGCTCCCTGGACAGTTCCCCATCCCCGGAATCGGCCCGCTGCCCTTGCTCAAGGAGTGCCGGCGCAACCACTGGGCGAAGCGCCTGTTCCGGCTAGTGTACTGGCACGCGCTTCTTCCGGCGCGACCGATTCCCATTTCCCCAACGATGTCGTTGGCAGGCAAACAACTCTCCGCCGCAGCGGAACTAGGAGGCGAATGATGTCACTTGAGACTGTCCAAACCGATGCCGAAGGCTATCTCGCAAATCGCGACGACTGGTCGGAAGAGCTCGCGCAGGAGTACGCAACACAAATGGGAATAGAGCTCACCGACGAGCACTGGAAAGTGATCAACACCGCGCGCGCAATCGAAGCGGAGTCGAGCTCGAGCCCTGGGCTCCGCAAGATCAGCAAACGGTCGGAAACCCCGATCAAGGCGATCTACAAACTCTTCCCAGATGGCCCCGCGAAGCTCGTCGCGAAGATCGCCGGAATCCCCAAACCCAAGTCGTGCCTGTAACCACGCCCCTCAGGAGAAACCAATGACCGATTCAGGAACTGAGAAGAAACGAAGCTTGAGTGTCATCTGCTCGAAAGGCAGCTTCGACATGGCCTACCCCGGGCTGATCCTGGCGAACGCGGCCCGCATGGCGGGTGTCGACGCTCGCCTGTTCTTCACGTTTTGGGGGCTCGACATCGTGAACGAGAAGAAGATCGACCACCTTCATCTGAACCTCGTGGGCAACCCCTCCGCTCCGATCCCGGCCATGATCGCAGGGCTCCCCGGCGTCGAGGCGCTCGCGACGGCGCAGATGAGAAAGGAAATGGAGCGACTGGAAATCCCGCCCATTCGCGAGTTCGTCGAGATGCTGGACGACGCCGGCGCCGATCTGTACGGCTGCCAAATGGCCCTCGACATGTTCAAGCTCACCAAGGACGACCTGGTGCCGCAGGTCAAAGAGGTGCTCACGGCCATGGATTTCATGGACATGAGCGAAGGCGCGCAGATCATCTTCATCTAGAGCTGGAGCTTGATCTTGATGATCTTCTTTCCGCCCTCGTACTTGAACGTACAATCCTCGTAAAGGGGCGGGCCGAAACGCCTTGCCGGCACGTCGTTTGACACGCCCCAGGGTTCTTTCGGTCTTCCAACGAATGAGGTGTTGAGCTCACCGCTCTTGTCGAGATCGTGCATGACCGAGATGGCGTACGTACCCGGCTTGTAGCCTGAGAAGGTACAGCTGCCCTTCTTCGACTTGGGCTTGCTGTAGAGCTGCTTGTCCGCCTTCTCCTTCTTGTCGGGGAAGCCGTCCTCCTTGGAGAAGATCCGACAGCCGATCTGTCCCTGGTCATTCTCTAGGCCCAAGATCTCGACGACGATCTCGTTGACCGTCTCGGGGTCGCCCCCCTCGGACTCCTGCGCCTTACCGGACGCGGCAGCCACCACGGCCACCGCAGCAACCACGATCCACATTCTTCGGTCCATCAATACACCAACTCGATCTCTACCGTGACGTGTCCGCCTTGGTAGTCAAACTTCGCATCGTTATAGAGGGGCGGCCCGAACCGCTTGTGGGCGGCATTCCGGGATACGCCCCAGGGCTCCTTGGCACTTCCGATCGCGTTGGTGTCGAGCTTGCCATTGCCGTTCTTGTCCAGGAACACCGATGCCGCGTACTCGCCTAGGCCGGTACGCTTGAATACGCAACTGACGGTGTCGCCTTTGACGTCGACCCAGGTTCGCCGAAGCGCGCGGCGATGCTTCCGCGGAAAGCCTTTGTTCTCCCAGAAGAGAGCGCACGCCATCCTGCCTTTCGGCTCCTTGATGCCCGTGATCTCGATCGTCAGCGTGTTCGCCGCAGCCGGGTCGATGTTGACCTGCGCCTCCGAGGTCGGAGATACCGCCCATGAGCCGAGCAGCGCGATGACGGCCAATCCCGCGCTCGCCGGTCTAATCCAATCCATCCAATGCTCTCCGCATTCCCATTCCCATACCCGTTCGACGCACCCTTGGTGCAAATGTTTAGACGAGGGGCCGGTTTTTGCCAAATGCCTGCGGAAAGCCGGCGACCGCGCACCGCGTAGACCTTTTCGCAGCGTGGACCTATGGTCTCCGTGATGCTCCGTTTTGCTGTCCTAGCTTGTGCATCCATGATGCTTGCCTGCGACGGCGCTGGCTCGGAAGCCGCGGCGCCCGCGCCCGGTAAAACTTGGCCAACTGCCCCACCCGAGGAGCAGGGCTTCGACTCGGACTTGCTAGCCGAAGTGGTCGAGCAGATCAGCCAACAGGACCTCCCGGTCGACAGCGTGCAGGTCGCGCGAAACGGCGTTCTCATTTTGGACGCGTACTTCTACCCCTACCTCGGAGGCGGGACACACGATCTCGCGTCCGTCACCAAGAGCGTGACCTCGACCCTGGTCGGCATCGCGGTCGACCAGGGACTTCTGACGCTCAACCAGAACGTGGTGGCGTCCTTTCCGGACCTCGACCCCGACCCGGCAAACGGCAAAGGCGATATCGAGCTTCGCCATCTCTTGACGATGACGTCCGGACTGGACTGCGGTCAGACAGAAGGAGAACCCGAGCTCTACGAGATGCTCGGAAGCGACAACTACGTGCAGTACGCACTCGAGCTTCCGATGGCCGTCGCGCCGGGCACGGCGTTCGCCTACTGCAGCCCGGGGTCGCACGTGCTGTCTGCCATGCTCGCGAATGCGACTGGTACGAACACGCTCGACTTTGCCCGGGACAATCTGTTCGACCCGTTGGGCATCAAGGATGCAGAGTGGCCCGAGGACCCGCAGGGCGTGAACCATGGCTGGGGAGACTTGCGTCTTCATCCTCGTGACATGGCCAGAATCGGCCAGCTCTTCCTGAACGAGGGCAATTGGAACGGCGTACGGGTTGTCTCGAAGGCTTGGGTCCAGGAGGCAACTCAGAAATTGGTTGTCGTAGACACGGAAGGAACCGGATACGGCTATCAATGGTGGGTGCTCAGCGGCGTGTTTGAAGGCCTCTACGAAGCGCTCGGCAGCGGCGGTCAGGCGATCATCGTCTGGCCCGACAAGAACGTCGTGGCAGTGTTCACCGGGCGCGGGGTCGACGTCCTGGCCGACGT
>JBGUEF010000131.1:0-8694 GCA_041821485.1 Deltaproteobacteria bacterium | reverse complement strand
ACTGACCTTGTTCGAGCCCTTCGGCGAGCTGGTGGATGCGTCGGGCGGCATCGTGGAGTTCAGCGATTTGCTCAAGCGGCCGCTCGACGCGTGGAAGTACTTGCTGCTCGCGATCGAAAACGGCGAGGTCTCGCTCCAGATGTCGAATCTACCGATCAACGCCGTGATGATCGCGAGCTCGAACGAGCTTCACTTGAGCGCGTTTCGCCAGCACCCCGAGTACAACTCGTTCCGCGGCCGCATCGTGCGGATTCGCATGTCGTATCTGCTCGACGTGCACCGCGAGCGCGAGATCTACGACGGACAGATCGTTCCGCAGATCCCCAAGCACGTTGCACCTCACACGACTTACGTCGCTGCCCTCTGGTCGGTGCTGACGCGACTCCGGAAGCCGGACGCGTCGCAGTTTACGGATAGCGATCTCGGCACCATCGCCGCCTCGCTGACCCCACTCGAGAAAGCGGACCTCCTAGCGGATGCGGTCGTGCCTGCGCGTTTCGAAGCCGACCAGGGGAAGATCCTCGCCGGTGGCATCGAGGAGGTCGAGCTCCAAGGCGCGAGCTCATCGGACTACGAAGGCATCAACGGGGCCTCGCCGCGCGAGATTCGAATGCTCCTCCTCGATGCGGCCACCAATTTCGACGAACCCTGCGTTTCGCCGGTGACGTTCCTTAGCCGCCTGACCGAGTTTTGCGAACGCGACGACTACGACTTCCTGAAAGAGAAGCCCGACGGCGGCTACCGGGACCACAGCGCGTTCGTGGATGTGGTGAAAGAGCGATGGCTCGATATCGTCGAGGGCGAGCTTCGCGCCGCCAGCGGCTTGATTGACGAGCAGAGCCATCTCGGGCTTTTCGATCGCTACATCACGCATGTCTCGCACTGGGTGAAGAAGGAGCGGCTGTTCAACCCGGTCACCGGCCAGGACGAGGAGGCGGACGTCGACCTGATGAAGAGCGTGGAAGACAAACTAGGCTCCGACGACGCGACGGCGTTCCGCAACGAGCTGCTGAGCGGCATCGCAGCCTGGGCGATCGATCACCCCGACCAGGACGTGGACTACGAAGCCCTTTTCCCGCGTTACATCGAGCAACTGCGCCAGGCATATTTCGACGACCGGCGCGGTCAGGTGGGTGAGATCGGGCAGGCCATCGTCGCGATGCTGAAAGACGACGATACGCTCGAAGCGGACCAGCGGGAGGGTGCCCAACAGGCGCTGCAAGTCTTGGTTGGCGTTTACGGTTATGAGCGATCGAGCGCCAAGGTCGCCCTCGGCGCGCTGGTTGACGCCCGGTATCGGGACTGACGGAGTTACACCAGGAACTTGCCGCCGCGAAGGCGCTGGGCCTCCATCTTCTCGAGCTCTCTCGACCCGGAGATCACGATGTCCGGGTCGGGAACGAAGTCGAGACTCCCGTCGAGCCGCTCGTAGGGCACGGAATTCAGGATGATCTTGACCGCGTTGAGCCGGGCCTGATGCTTGTCGTTTGAGCGAATGATCTTCCAGGGCGCGTGCGTGGTGTGCGTTCGCTTGAGCATTTCGTACTTCACGTTGGTGAAGTCGTCCCAGCGCTCCTGTGCCTGCACGTCGACCTCGCTCAGCTTCCACTGGCGAAGCGGGTCGGCTTTGCGACGCTCGAACCGCCGTTCCTGCTCTTCTTTCGTCACGCTGAAGTAGAGTTTGATCAGGACGGTTCCCTGACGCACGAGATCCTTCTCGAAGCCGGTGACGCCGCGCATGAAGTTTTTGTAATCCTTGTCGGAACAGAAGCCGAACACCGGCTCGACCATCGCACGGTTGTACCAGCTGCGGTCGAACAACACGACCTCGCCGGCGCGCGGGAAGTGTTGAATGTACTTCTGGAAGAACCATTGCGTCCGTTCGTGCTCGGTGGGTTTGCCGAGCGCGACCACACGGTAATGCTTTTCGTTCATGTAGCGCGTCACCCGGCGAATCGTTCCGCCCTTGCCAGCGGCATCGCGCCCCTCGAAGAGAATGATCATCCGAGTGCCGCTCTCCTCGAGATGCTGCTGCATCTTGATCAGCTCGGCCTGGTAGGGCTTGAGGCCTTCTTCGCGGATGTATCGGCGGAGCGCCTTCTTCCTCATGGCCTCGCCGGTCAGAGGATCCGCTTCCGGACCGAGCTTCTGCTCGAGCGAGTCGACTTCGTCTTGCAGCTCTGCCGCCGCCTCACCGCGCCTGGTGTTGACGTCCTGAGCTGAAGGCACCTCGGGACCCGGTGAGGGCTCAGCAAGCGTTGCGGGGATTGTCTGTTCCTCGTCCATTTTGCTCCTACGGGTCGAGTAGATAGGTCCGATCGGCTCCGGAGGAAACGGCTGCTCGTGTGGTCCCGCTTTTCCGGACAAAAAGGGCCGTCGCGGCGACGGAACACCCTGAAAGTAGCATCCGCGCCCTCGAAATGGGTAGTCGTAGGTTCCGTAGGTCCACTCGTAGCCTTGACCAAATGGCGCTACGAGATTGCGTAGGTCTCGCTCGGAGTAGATGCGCAAGGTGCTGATGATCGCATCCCATGTTCCTGCGGCGAGGCCTATCGGGGTCAGCCAGGTCCAAGCCGCCTTGGCAAGCCGGTTGCGCGGCGAGAGCAATGGCGTGGCAAGAAGCGAAGGGATGCCGATCGGGATCAGAGGCAGCGCGCCTGTCGGGTCGCGCTCGAACGATTCAGAGATGAAGATCGGCGCCTGATTGTCGACTGCATCACGAAGGATTGCGCCGGCTAGCTCAGGTTGAAAATGATGAAACGCGTTGACGATGATGCGCGCGCGCCCCTCGGATAAGGATGGGGGGATGCGTGTGGCATCGACGGGCTCCGCGATGAAATCGATGTTGTTCGGGCGCTGCTCTTTGGCCTGGGTCCAAATCGGCACCCGGGGAAAGAGATCGGTGATCAGGAAACGGGGAGGGCTGAGCCCCAGCCGCTCCGCTTCCTGACTCAGGATGACGGCGGGTCCGCCGGCACCCGCGCAAAGGTCCAGCACCTCGCGTGTCCCGGCCGCGGAGAGGAAATCGTCGATGACGGGCGCGAGCGGCCGGAGGAAGCCGCCCCAATCCAACGAGCGGCTCAGCGTTTCGACAATCGTGTCGCGCAAACTCTCCGGAACCCAGTCACGGTCGTTGAATTCAAACAGGTGGGCTCGCGGGAGAAGGGGCATGGGCGTCAATCGGTGGAACAGCGTTGATTGCGCCGCGCGGCGGCCTCCGCTGCCAGACGCAGGTCCTCATCGGTTTCGGCGAGAAGCGGCGGGACGGGGCAGGGTTTTCCGTCTTCTCCGAGGTTCACGAAGGTTGCTCGTGCATCGGCGCAGAGAGAACGTGCTCCGGTGCGGGCGTGCTCGCGCTCCACTCGCACGCCGATTTCCATCGAGCTGGTGAACGCCGCATTGAGGCGCGCGGTCAATCGAACGATATCGCCGACCTTGATCGGCGCCTTGAACTCGAGCGCATCGACCCGGGCCGTCACCGCGACGCGCCCACAATGACGAGTTGCGGCGATCGCGCTGCAGATGTCGATCCAACTCATGATCACGCCGCCGAACGCGCTGCCGACCGCGTTGGTGTGCTGGGGCAGAACGAGCTCAGTCATTTCGGTAAACGACTCGGAGGGGGCCTTGGCGTCCATTGACGGAGCATATGGTGTGCCCAACCCGGTTTAAAGGCATAATCCAATCGTGCAGCGGCTTTTTACACGCGAGGAGTCGCGCGATGTCGATCGTGCGGCCATGAATGAGCTCGGCATCGCCAGCCTGGTCTTGATGGAGAACGCCGGACGTGGTGCAACCGCCGCGATTTGCGACGTGTTCGCGGGCTGTCTTGGGCGGGTCGTGCTCGTCGGAGGGCCTGGTCAGAACGGCGGTGACGCCTGGGTGATCGCGAGGCGCCTGACCTTGCTCGGACACCGGCCGCTTGCCGTGCTGGTCGGGGATGCATCGCGCCTACGCGGTGACGCGCAGGCCAACTGGGCGCTGCTCGATAAGCTGGGCGTAGACACGGTGGAAATTTCTCCGGAGCGCGCCGCCTCGATTGGTGAGCACCTCACGGACGCGACGCTCATCGTCGATGGGCTCTTCGGGACGGGTCTCGACCGTCCGATCACGGGCGGCTTCGCCGATGCGATTGCCGCGATGGACGGGGCGGCTGCTCCCCTCGTGGCGTTGGATCTTCCGAGCGGTCTCGACGCGGATACCGGCGCGATCTTCGGCGTTGCGCCGCATGCTGCGCTGACCGTGACGTTCGCGGGTCACAAGCGCGGCCTCCACCAGTACCCCGGCGTCGAGCACGCAGGGGAAGTACGGGTTGCCGACATTGGCATCCCGAGTGGAAGCCCCCCCGCTGCGAGCCTGTGGACGGGAGACGACCTAAGCACGCTGATCGCACCGCGCGCGGGGGACGCACACAAAGGCACCAACGGACACTTGCTTGTCATCGGTGGCGCTCCCGGAAAGACCGGCGCAGCAGTGCTTGCGGGCCGCGCGGCCTTTCGCGCTGGAGCAGGGCTGGTGACGATTGGCGCGCGGGCCGATGCGAGGGCCGCTCTCGAAGAGAAGGTGATCGAGCTGATGACCACCGCGCTTCCTGAGCAAGCGGACCAGGCCGCCGTCGAGGACCTTTGTGAAGGAAAGCGTGCGGTGGTGCTCGGACCGGGGATGGGGCTCGACGAGCTCGGCGCGGTTTGGGCTCGCGCCGTCGCGCAGCATGCACCGGTTCCGACCGTCATCGATGCCGACGGTCTCACCCACATTGCCGAAGACGGGCTCGCCTCGTTGAAGGATGCTGCTGCACCACGGATTCTCACACCACACCCCGGCGAAGCCGCACGCCTGCTCGGCCAGTCGACGGCGGAGGTTCAAGCCGACCGCTACGCGGCGGCCGATGCGCTCGCCGAGAAGTCGGGACAGGTGGTGATCTTGAAAGGCGCACGCAGCATCATTGCCGGGGCGGGTGAGCTCCGCGTATGTGCTGAGGGAACACCAGCGCTCGGCGTCGCCGGGACGGGCGACGTCCTGAGCGGGGTGGTTGGCGCACTTGGGATGACCCTCGTGCCGATCGATGCCGCGATTGCGGGCGCGCTCTTGCACGCCCTCGCCGGGGTCGAAGCCTCGGTCGGCGATCGCGGGCTGATCGCGTCCGAAGTCGCGGACGCCGTGCCCGTTGTCTTGGCCCGTCACCGCGGCCACTGAGCGGACGGCCAGGCGACAGCTTGACACGACAGCGTGTCATCCGGGGGACAAGCTGGCGCTGCAGCGTCAGCGTTCGGCCCGAAATGTTTGAGTTTTTCGAGTGGCATCGCCGTTGCAATGAAGCGGGGCTGGAGACCAACTCGATGCAGAACCAAGAGCACTACAACGAAGAGATCCTGCCCTGCGTGCCCGCTCTTTCCCGGACCGCCCTCCGTCTAACCCGCGGCACAGCCCTCGCCGACGACCTGGTTCAAGAAACCTTGGCGCGAGCCTGGCAAGCGCGCGCGAGCTTCCGTCCTGGGACGAACGCGCGTGCGTGGACCCACCGAATTCTGTTCAACACCTACATCAACCATTACCGAAAGAAGAAGCGGGAACGGGAGGCGCTCGAGGAGCTGCGACGCACGAGGCACGTGAGCGATCGCGACGCACACGACGGGTTTGGAGACGAAGTGGCGGCTGCGCTCCAAGGGCTCCGCCCCGAGTTTCGCGAAGCCGTCGAGCTCGTGGACCTGCGCGACCTCTCGTATCAGGACGCCGCCGACCAGCTGGCCTGCCCCGTGGGCACCGTCATGTCCCGCCTCCACCGGGGCCGGAAGCGTCTCCGGAGGGCTCTCGAGGGGTACGCCCTCGACCAGGGCGTTCTCCGGCCGGCAGCCTAGCTCGGGCGGCCTCGAGAGAAATACCCGACAAAACCGATGTGAAAACCACAGTATAGGAGCTAAGCTCCCGTTAGCCTTGACGAAACGGCCGAAAGTTACATAGTGGCGGGCATGGCAAAGACATATGCTGACTTGCTCCAAGAGGTGAAGGCCGCCATTCGGCAGGTCTCCCTCGAGGACCTGAAGGACCGCCTCGACTCGGGTGAGGAGCTGATTCTCGTCGACGTGCGCGAAAAGGATGAGTGGCGACAGGGGCACGTGCCGGGCGCGCTACACATTCCACGTGGCTTTCTCGAGATGCAGTCCGGCTCGAGGCTGCCGGACAAGAACGCGAAGATCGTCACAATCTGTGCCGCGGGCATCCGTTCAGCGTTTGCTGCCAAGGTGCTGTTGGAGCTCGGCTACAGCAACGTCGAGTCGGCGAACCCCGGGTTCAATCAGTGGAAGGATCAGGGCTTCCCGACGACACAGCCGTTTGCGTTCACCGATGCACAGCTGAACCGCTACTCGCGGCATTTGCTGTTGCCCGAGGTCGGCGAGCAGGGTCAGGCGAAGTTGCTGCAGGGCCGCGTGCTCTTGCTTGGCGCCGGCGGGCTCGGATCACCGGCGGCCCTCTACCTCGCGGCCGCAGGCGTCGGCACGATCGGCATCGTCGATGGCGACACCGTCGACGAGTCGAACCTGCAGCGTCAGGTGTTGCATGGCCTTGATCGCGTGGGCGAGTCGAAGGTCGAAAGCGGCAAACGCACGATCGAAAACCTAAACCCCGATGTGAAGGTCATCCCGTTCAACGAGCGGCTCACGCGCCAAAACGTCGATCGCATCTTCGATCAAGATTGGGACGTCATCGTCGACGGCCTCGACAACTTCGCCACCCGCTACCTCGTCAACGATGCGAGCGTGTGGAAGGACATTCCAGTCGTCCACGGTTCGATCTTCCGCTTCGATGGCCAGGTCACCACGTTCTGGCCGCGCCAGGGTCCGTGCTACCGCTGCCTGTACCCGGAGCCCCCGCCGCCGCATCTCGCGCCTTCGTGCGCGGAGGCTGGTGTCCTCGGCGTGCTTCCAGGCGCCATCGGCACCCTCCAGGCCACAGAGGCCGTGAAGATCGTCCTCGAGCGCGGCGACCCCTTGGTCGGTCGGCTGCTGCAGTACGACTCGCTACAGATGCAGTTCCGGACCTTCAAGTTGCGACGCAACAAGGACTGCCCGGTCTGCGGCGACCATCCCACGATTACCGACTACATCGACTACGAACACTTCTGCTCAGGCGGCTAACCCCCACCGGACCAAAAAGGGGACAGTCCCCTTTTTCGAGGGGTTAATTCTGCCAGTGCCAGTGCCAGTGCCGGCGCTCTTTCAATTCGGTTCCGGTGGTTCTGCCTCGGCGTGAGGGGGGACTATCGTGGCTTCGAGCTGCTCTGCGGGCTCGTCGTGAACCCGACAGCGGTTCAGGTGGTATGCGATTCGCCACGCGTGGTATGCGACGCGTCTTGCGCCTCGTGCTGCGTCGAGACGTTCGATGCCTTCGACCGCGACGAACCCTCCGGCCGCAACCCGCTCGAGTACGCGCTCGCGATACTCCCGGCCCTGGTGCTGAAGCGATTGCCATGTTGCCTCGAGGCCTTCCTCGCGGACTGTTCGCTCTCCGTGCACGAGTGCCTCGCGCACTTCGTTTACCGCGGGCGCGAGCTCTCTCGTGATCATCGCGAGTTGTCGATCTTCAGCCAAGAGGGCCCAACGGTCCGCGTCGGCACAACGATCTGCGAGGCGATCGAGGTGATCAATCACGTGCATCGCAGAAAGATGTCGATGGTAGGTCCATCCCTGGTCGGGAGAGCTGCGGATGCTCTCCACATAGTCGCGCGTCTCGCTCAAGGCCTGGCGGACTTCCGCAACGCGTGCTTCCACGCCGCGCCCCCCATCGGCGGGAAGGAGCCGCAGGATCGTCTCAAATGTGGTGGCCGTGAGGTCCGCAAGTGTAGTGCCGAGTGCGTCCAGTGCCGCAGCAGGTGCGTCGAGGAGAGAGCGGTCGAGAGCGTGCGCAGGTGACACCAGCTTCAGTGGCACGAGCCGAGTCAGGAGGCTCGCGAGCTTGGGTGCGAAAGGCAGAGCAATGCTGACTCCAATGAGGTTGAAGAATGTGTGGAACCCGACCAGGACGAGCTCTGGGTCGGAAGCCAGTAGGCGAGGGGCGAAGCGTTCGAGCCCGCGCATGAACGGGACCAGAATCAGGAATGCCCCCATGCCTGTAAATAGGTTGTACATCGAGTGGGCATAGGCGGTGCGCTTTGCATACACAGACCCGCCAACGGCGGCTAGGACAGCGGTGGCCGTGGTGCCGATATCCATCCCGATCACCGCTGCCGCTGCTTGCGGTACGGTCATCGCGGAGGCATTGACCGCGGCCAGCGCCATGGCCACACCTGCGCTCGACGATTGTGTGATGAGAGTGAAGGCAATGCCGAACGCGACGAGAAGCAAGCGGCCCGTCCAGGTGTCGTCGGGAAAGCTGTCGGGCGTGATGATGCCCACGAACCCGCCCATGCCTTGTTGCAGGAGCGAGATGCCCACGAAGATCAGGCCAAAACCGGCCATTGCAAAGCCGGCCGAAGAAGTGCGGCCCCCGGTGAAAAGGCGGATGAGCACGCCAATCAGGATGATCGGCAATGCGGCGGTGCCGATCTCGAGTTTGAAACCGAGCAACGCCACGAGCCAGCCAGTGACCGTCGTCCCGACGTTGGCGCCAAGGACGATGCCCAACGCTTGAGGAAACGTGAGCAGGCCAGCACCCACGAAGCCCACGGTCGCCACGGTGGTCGCGCTCGACGACTGC
>JBGUEF010000130.1:0-8710 GCA_041821485.1 Deltaproteobacteria bacterium | reverse complement strand
ACGACACGAACTACGTCCCTGAAGCGCAGATGTTTCGCATGAATTGCGCCCCTAGGGCACTGGCGGTTCATGGCGAATACCCCATGAGTTCTGAAGGGTTACAACGTGATGAGCCCATGGAGAGTCGTTGGATTCCTGTGCCTCCTGGGATGCGCACATGCCCCCGAAGCGTCGCCCCCAGAGGAGCGATCTCGAGCCACGGCACACTACACGGTTACAATCTATGACAACTTTGGCGGTGCCCGCGTGCGCGCGTGCCTCGAAGGCATGACGGTTCGCGGGTTGGTCCCGATCGACGATGGCGGAGGCCCTGCGCTGCGCCGAGCGTGGATCGGGGACGACCCCCTCGACACCCCGCATGGCCGGATTCGTCTGCGCGAGCCATCGCGGGCTGTGTGTGTCGACTACGAGACGCGCTTCGACCCCCCAATGTTCAGAGCTAGCGACCCGGCTGCCGTCATCGTGTCCCAGGCGCAATGGCTGTGGCGGCCCGATCCCTTCCCGCGCGATCTCGAGGCGTCCGTTCGTTTCGAGCTCCCGATGGACGGGGAGGTATCACTTCCTTGGCCACGGTCGGATTCGACCTACTTCCCGGAACGGAGCGCGTTCTACACGAGCGTGTACGGCGTATTCGGGTCGTTCGAGCATCAGTCGTTCTCGGTGGTGGGCACGAGCGTCGAGGTCGCGCGCCTCGGACCGTGGCCGCCTGCCGATGAGATTCGCCGTTGGCTCGGCCGGGCCCTGCAAGCCACCGCCTCGGTCGGCGGCAGATTCCCGCACGATCGGGTCCACTTCATCATCATTCCCACCCCCAGCCAGGACAAACACGTGGCGTTCGGCATGGTGCGCCGCGGCGGCGGCCCCTCGGTTCTTCTGCTTCCGTCGCCGAATGCGACAGTCGGTCAGCTCGAAGCAGACTGGGTCGCGGTTCACGAGCTCTCACATCTTTGGCTCCCTCATTTGTACCCGGGAGACCGTTGGATCACGGAAGGGATCGCGACCTACTTGCAAGAGGTGCTGCGAGCGCGCTGTGGTCTCCAAAGCAGCGAACGCGCATGGACGCGTCTCCAAGAGGGCTTCGAGCGAGGGCGGCGCGCGGGCACCGGGCGCCCACTGGCCAGTGAGAGCCGTGAGATGAGTCGGACCGGGGCCTACCATCGGGTCTACTGGGCCGGCGCCGCGTTTGCGTTGGCGGTGGACGTACGGCTTCGGAAGAACAGCAACGGCGAGATGACACTTCTGCGCGCGATCAGTGACGGTCAGCGCGTCTGGGGCACCGACGCTCGCCTCGTCGACGGGTCAGCACTTCTCAGCGCGCTGCAAGAAGCAAGCGGCGCCGATTTCATCAAAGAGCTAGCAGAGACGTACGCAGCGAACTCGGATTTCCCCAGCATCGAGTACGTCCATTCGCCGGAGTACCGCGAGATTCGCACACAGATCCTATCGGGCGCCGATGACGCATGCGGGCTCAGCGCCGAATCGTCGCGATGATGCGGCTCCGCACCGTTGGGCGACGCCTGCCGATTCGAAAAGACGCTCTGACCCGGCCTGCGCCTCCGCGGAGACGCCCGCGCTCCGACGCATACAGGGTGGCGAGCTCGTCGCCCGCACGCACCGGGTCGCCGATCTGGACGTGCAAGCGGATCCCGGCGCCAGCATCGACCGTATCCTCTGCACGGCTTCGCCCAGCGCCCAGTCCCATCGATGCGTAGCCTAGCTCGAGCGGATCGATATCGGTGACGTACCCATCGGCCGTCGCAGTGACCGTCCTTCGGTAGCGGGCCACTGCGAGCTCGTCGGGCGCGTCGACCACGCGCGGATCGCCCCCCTGCGCTTTGACGATTTCCCGCATCTTTTGGAGCGCAGCTCCGCTGCTCACCTCTCGCTCGATGCGCCGCAGCGCCTGCGACTTGCTCTTCGTCACTCCGGCGGCTCGCAGCATCTCGGCAGCTAGTTCGTACGTAAGCTCTCGAAGATCGTCCGGCCCTTGGCCATGAAGTACCTCCAGCGCCTCGGTCGTCTCCAGCGCGTTCCCGATCGTGTAGCCGATTGGGGCGTTCATATCGGTGAGCAGTGCGGAGACGCGTTTCCCTGCAAGCGTTCCGACGCGCACCAGGCAGCGTGCAAGCTCTCTTGCGTCCGCTTCGGTCTTCATGAAAGCTCCGCGGCCGACCTTGACGTCGAGCACCAGCGCGTCGATTCCCTCTGCCAGCTTCTTCGACAGGATGCTTGATGTGATCAGCGGGATCGATTCGACGGTCCCAGTGACGTCACGCAGTGCGTATAGGCGCTTGTCCGCCGGCGCCAGATCGCCCGTCTGGCCGATCAGCGCACAACCGACCTTCCGAAGCTGGGCGCGAAACTCCCTCACCGACAGATCTACTCGGAACCCGGGAATCGCCTCGAGCTTGTCGAGCGTGCCTCCCGTATGCCCGAGGCCACGCCCGCTCATCATCGGCACCGCCACTCCGCACGCCGCAACGATCGGTGCCAGGCAGATGCTGACCTTGTCCCCGACACCTCCGGTCGAGTGCTTGTCCACCTTGGGAGCATCGATCTGGTCGAGGCTCACAACCTTGCCGCTGTCGCGCATGGCAAGGGTCATCGCGACCGTCTCCTCGAAGTCCATACCCCGGAAGTAGACGGCCATTGCCAGGGCGCTCATCTGGTAGTCGGCGACCGAGCCGTCCATGAATCCAGTGACCAGGTCCCGAATGTCCTGGTCGCTGAGCTTCTCTCCTTCGCGCTTGCGAACGATCAGCTCTGGGACCGTCAAAAGTTGCCGCTTCTTCCGCGCCATCACTTGCGTCGTGCGCGCCGCGACCGCTTTCGAGGCCCTGCGGCTTGGTCTTTCGAACCTGTGCCCTGCTTCCTCGACTCATCGCTCCGCTTCTTTGCTGTGCCGCGCTGCTTTCGTGGCTCATCGCGCCGCTCTTTGGAGCCGTCAGTCCGCGCCTTTGGCGTATCGCCCCGTCTCTTCGGGGCGCCGCCTTGCTTCCTCCGAGCCTGCGTCGGCGCTTCTGCTGGCTGGTGAGCCAGCAGTGAGCCCACCACGTCGCGGGCTTGGACATTGGCGTCCTCAATCCGCACCGTCACCGGGTCGTTCATCGTGAAGATCTTCGAAGTTCGTATCCCGATCAAGCGAATGCCCAAATCGTCGGGTTCGTAGGTGTCCTCGAGCTGCTCGAATGGCAGCAATACGCTCACGAAAGGATCCGAAACCTGAATGTAAATCCCGAACGGTGCAAAGCCTGAGATCCGCCCATCGAATTCATCTCCGATGTGCTTCTGCATGTAGATCGTTCGATAGACGTCCATGACGTCGCGCTCCACGATCATTGCGCGCCGCTCAGATTCGCTCGCTTGCGCGGCAAATCGCTGCAGACGCGTACGCAGTGATGCCGAATCGAGGCTCTCGTTCCGAATCATGCTCCGAAGGATGCGATGGACCAACAAGTCTGGATAGCGCCGAATCGGAGAGGTGAAATGCAGGTAGTCCTTGGCCGCAAGTGCGAAGTGCCCAGTAGTCGGATCGGTGTCGTAGATCGCTTGCTGCATGGCCCGCAGCAGCAAGTACCGCAGTAACGATGCCTCGTTCGTGCCCTCGATCTGGCGAAGAAACTTGCTGAGCTGTTTGGGCGTGGCCGCCGACTCCTCCTCCAGCTCGTATCCAAAGGACTTCGCCACCTGACAAAACATCGAGATGCGCTCCGGATCCGGCTTGCCATGGACTCGGAACACGCCGGGGGCAGCATGCCGTTTGATGTGCGCGGCGACCGTCTCGTTGGTCACCAGCATCATGTCCTCTACGATTCGGTACGCCTGCCGAACCCCCGGGTCTTTCCGGGACTGCACGATCTCTTCCGGCTCTCCCTTCGCGTCGAGGACGATCTTCCCTTCCGGCAGATCGAAGTCCAGTGCGCCTCGCTTGACGCGCCGGGCTCGAAGCCGCTGCGAGAGGTCCAGAAGAATCTCCAGCGTTGGGATTCGCTTTTCGGCGGTCGGCTGGTGCGGGCCTTCTTCGGTGAGCCCGAGCGCCCGCGCAACACCTTCATAGTAGAGCTTTCCGTGGGACCGCATCACGGCCTCGAAAATCCGATGCGAGTTCACGTGTCCCTTGTCGTCGATGTGCATCTCTACAGCCATGCACAGGCGGTCGCGGTTTGGTACGAGCGACGCGAGGTTGGTCGAGAGCTCCGGCGGCAACATGGGGATCGCGCGGTCCGGCAGGTAAACGCTCGTGCCGCGGGTGATTGCCTCGCGGTCCATGGCGCTGCCTTCGGGGACATAGTGAGACACGTCTGCGATCGCGACGATGAGATGGAATCCGCTGCCTTCACGTTCGACCCAAATCGCATCGTCGTGGTCTCTCGCGGTTTCAGGATCGATCGTGACCAAGTCGACGTCCCGCAGATCCTCGCGGTTCTTCACGACGTCACGGTCCACGCGCGCGGGGAGGGCCGCCGCTTCTTGCTCGACCTCATCCGGAAACGCTTCTCGGATGCCATCGCGGATCTTGATCTTCTCGACCTCGATCCTTGCAACACCCTGTGCGCCAAGCACCTCCAAGATGCGCACCTCCGGCCGGTCCTCGCGTCGTTGGGGAAACGTCACGATCTCCGCGAGTATCACGTCGTCCTTCTTGACAGCCTTCGGGACGTTGCCGACCACACGCATCGGAGCACGCAGGCGCTCGTCGTCGGGTTCGAAGCTCATCCCGCGCCCTCTCGGATGCAGCGTTCCAGTCACTCTCGGCAGCCGCCGTTGGACGATCCCCACAATGCGCCCATCGCGGCCCTTCGCGGATGCGCGGGCCCGAAGCTGGACCGTATCGCCATGGAGCGCCGGCCCGACCGCATCGGGTGGAATGAACACGTCGGGGCTTCCGTCGTACACGTTGACGAAGCCATATCCTTGCCGGGTCATGGTCAAGCGGCCTTCGATCGCCGGGCGGTCGGGTGGCGTGAGGTCCGCACGCGCGGCTTCTTGTGCTTTCCTTCCGCGACCTCGACCGGCTTTGATTTTCTCTCGGCCGCGCTTCTGATTCTTCGGGCCGTCGACCGCTCGAAATCGCAGACCAGGCATTTCGCGGACGAGGTTCTCGTCAGCAAGGAGTAATAGGCGCCGGACGATCTCGTCCTTTGCACCGCGCGAAACATCGAGCCGATCGCAAAGCGCCCCAACGTGCATCGCACGAGGGGAGTGTGCCTGCAGTACCTGCAGGATCTCTTCTTTCTCAGGAATATCTTTTTTCATGTTTTCTATCGCAGGGCGTGAACCCCGCCGTCGTCGGAACCGAAGTAAAGGGTTCCGTCCGATCCGATCTCTACTGTCGAGTCGACATCCTGACCGACGTTGTATCGCCAGAGCACAGAACCACTGGGGTCGATGCAGTAGAGGAAGTTGTCTTGTGATCCCACGTAGATGCGACCATCCGCATCGATGCGAGCGGAGGCTCGTACCCGGCCCCCGGTGGCCACCTTCCAGCGAAGGGCGCCCGAGGGGCTTATCGCATACACGTTGCCGTCGTACGAGCCGACGATGATGGTGCCGTCCCGGGCGATCGCCGGGGTCGCTCGAACTTCGTTGCCGGTCTTGAATCTCCAGCCCACGGAGCCCGCCTGGTCCACCTGTACGATTTCGCCCCGGCCCGTGCCCGCGTAAATTCGACCACCGTCGTCGACCGAGGCTGCGCCTTCAATCGCACCGCCGAGCGCTACCTCCCAAGCGAGAGAGCCGTCCGGCCGAAGCGCAATGAGCGACCCCTCTGTGGTACCGATGATGACGAGACGCGCCGGGTGAATCACCGGCGCGGTCCGAACGTGGTCGGCGGTCGGCTTGTGCCAGTGCAAGCGGCCCAGCAGATCGACGGCATAGGCGCCGTTCGCCACGACGTAGACCTTGCCATCTGGGCCCAGCGTAGCGGACGCGTCGACCACATCTTGAAGAGGAAGCTTCCACCGGGGCTGCCCTTGAAGGGACAGTGAGACGAGCTCTTGCTGATGAGTTCCGAAGATGACCGAGGAACCTGCGACGAGTGCGCTCGGGTAGATCTTCTGTCCGGCCGAGTACCGCCACTTCAACGAACCGTCGGGATTCAACGCGACGAACTGCCCGTCCAACGAACCCACATAGACAGTGCCGTCGTGTCCGACGACTGGGGACGCGAACACTCGGGCTCCGGTCTGATAGGTCCAAGCCGGGGAGGGGCTCGCCGATGGTCCGAGGTTCTCGCTCCGGCCCGTATGCGCGGCATCCCCCATGAACCCGTTGGCGCTGCGGGGCCTGGCACCGGGTTCGCCAGCGTCGGCTGTGGGGGGCGGCACCGCGAGCTCGGCGAGCACCTCTTCAACGAAGCGACACTTGCCCTCGTGACAGATTCGATCCGCCCGACACTCGGCATCTGACATGCAGGGCGTCGATGGACGCGAGCGGGCGCCGCTACAGGCGGCGACCACCAAGAGCAGGGCAGGTGCCAACAGGAGTTGCGGGCTGTAGCGCAATGCGCCCGGACTATACCATCGCCGATCCATCGTCACAGTCGGTGCTCGCTACCAGCTTAGAAGCCGGATCTCGCTGCCTTTTTGCAAGGCAACACGCTGTCCGTCGGGGCTAATCGCGACACTTCGGAGCTCGCCGGGGATGGAGTTCCAGTCGGCCGGTCGAAGCCACAGCCCGGCTCCGCCCCCTCGCCAGTCGCGCACGACGACGCCTTCGGCGTGAGGAATCACGTAGCGCGAACCGTCTGCGGTGATCCGGGCGCCTCGAATCGGCGCGGGCAATGGGCTGCCCGCGCTCAAGTCGATGGGACGCCCGGCAGGTTTTGCAAACGCATTGAGAGGGACGACCCGCAGCAAGTCCCCCGATGCAGCCACCAAGCCCTGCGGCGCCCAGCCAAGCACCGCCCATTCGAACACTGACGCCGGACGATCGATCGGAGTCTTGCAGGGGACGCCGCCGGCGCGTCGATCGATCGGTACGCGGTGAGTCTGCTTACCGCGCACGGGACCCACCTCAGCTTCGAAGCCCACGCAGGTCACGCGCACCGCCCTCACCGCGTAGCGGCTTTCCGGATCTCGCACCGGGGGCACGACCTCGGTTTCGGAGAGCCTGGTCTTTGATCCGGAGCTCAATTGGATCGCACGAGGCGTTCGGCCATCGACGACGAGGGTATCGGAATCCCTGAAGTAGAGAGAAGCCGGACTTCCTTCGCTATCGATGAGGCGCCAAGTCGCTGTCGTTTTAGCCTTGGCCCTGCGCCACGCGGCTTGCACGAGGTCTCGTTCCTCAGAGGTGGGCTGGGTCGCCGTGCCTTCCCACCAACGCTGCAGCTCCAGTGCCCGCACGAAGTTCCCGCGCCGAATCGCAGCCGCGATGGCAACCGACACCGCACGCGCCGTCGCCGAGGACTGCTGGCACTGCAGGCCATGGGTTCCCGATAGTCCGATCCGGGCCGCACCGCTTTCGCGGCACAGGGCGACGAAGGCATCGACGACAGCAAGCGCTTGTTTTTTCGCGCCAGCGAGGTCCGAATCGAGCGATTTCCAGGCGCCGTCCGCGAGCTCTCTGAGCGTGGCTTCGGGTTGCGAGGCATCCCTGGCGAAGCCGCCCGGCCTGTTCAGCCATGCCAATGGAACGTCCGTGTCTCCGATGTGTACGTTCGCAACCACGTCGTCGTACCCGTCGGCGTCGCGATCCTCGACGCCAAGCTCGAGCTCGATCGGCGCGGTCGAGCGGTCATTTGGCGGCAGGACGGTGATTCTTTCGCGCACACGAGGCTGCGCCTCGATCGTGACCAGCCAGTAGTTGGTCCGTTTCCCGGTCTCGCAGGCATGTTCGACGCGCACCCCCGCGAGTGATGCCGAAAGTTGTCGAATCTCCGCAGCAGGTTCGGTGCAATCGCTCGGCACCAGGAACGAATCGATTTTGCGAGCGGTCACGTCGAGTCCGCGCGGGTATGCGGCCTGGAGCCGAACCTCCTGAGGATCCGCCGAGACAACTAGAGCGTCGGTCGTTTCGTTGCCGTCTAGGTCGAGCTGGAGCGCCGCGAGCGCGTAGCCTGCTTGCAGGACCAGGGTCGACTCCGCGACCGGAACCTCGACCTGGTTGGGCTCGAAGGCCGTCCCAACGGGCAGCTCGGTGATGCTCTCTTCGGCCGTGGCCGCAAGCTCCGTCGGTGCGTCCGGGTCTTGAAGACCAAACGGAACCTGCTTGCGGCCCGAGCATCCCCCGACCAGAGCCCCGGCCAGAAACATGACCAGCGCGGTACCCCACCGCTGCGATCGGCACACGTTCATGCGCTTGAGTTAGCACGCGTTTGGGCCGGGAGCCTCAAAAGCATCAATAGGGTCCAGGCACACAAATCGCGTCGTTTTCCTCGATGGGGCAGGTAGGCTCGGCGCCACAAAGGGCCTCTGCGCCCAGGCAGCGAAAGCCAACTTGGCAATCCGCATCCAGGTAGCATGGCTCGAAACAGATGGCGGTGTCGTCGATGCCTCCGGCGATACTGGAAGGATAGCAACTACCAAAGAGTCCGATCCAGGCTCTTGGACAATCTCGTGAGAGCGAGCCCTCGGTCTCGCACGTAAGTGTGCAGATCGCATTGCTGTGGGTGAACCCGCCAAAGTCCACGCTCAGCTCCTCACACAGCGTCGCTGTTTCGACGCAGTTGTCGACGTTGAAGCAAGCGTCGTACACAGGTGACAGATAG